>JAGQVF010000029.1 GCA_020438135.1 Bacteroidales bacterium
GTAATGTTTGGTGCGATTCAAAATACAACTTCGGGCGGGGCCGGTGAAGCGCCTTACCATGATTACACCAACCTGAGCACCAACCTCCAACGAGGCAGGCTTTACGAACTTACCATTCAGGCGGAAAACAGTACGGCTAACGGATCGGTGGCAGCCTGGATTGACTTCAACGGCAACAACAGCCTGGATGATGAAGGAGAGAGGATCATGCATATCCGCAGTGATGAATCATCTCAGGAATTTACCGTGCAGGTGAGGATCCCGGATGATGCTGCCCTCGGATTAACCATTCTTCGGGTAAGAAACAGCGCCGGTCCTGATCTGTTTGAAAGCTGCCAGTCTGTCGATTATGGTGAAACGGAAGATTACAGCATCAACATCATTCAAACGATACAGCAATACAGCGACGTTCCGGATTTTGATGCAAACCTGCTGGAAGATGGTAATGTGGACCTCAACTGGTCGGTTCCCGAAAATCCCGGTGTAGCTCACACAGAAGGTTTTGAAATGAGCATGTGGCCTCCACAGGGCGGATGGGACATCAAACAAAGTACATCGCTTACGGGCACATTGAATGACCCGGTAGGTGATACCTGGACGCAGTTCAATAGTGATTACGATTATGTTTACGATGGCGCTTATGCGGCCTTATGCCCTGAAACAGCACTCGATTTTAACTGGCTGATCACACCTCAGGTATTGCTTTATGGCAACGATCAGCTTTCCTTCATGCTCAACTACAGCTCCGATCCCGGTGGATACTCTAAGTTTTATGTGATGGTTGAATCGGATGGGGCCTGGCAAACGGTACTGGATTATTCCCAGGAAATTACCTTGCTAAACAATTATGACGAGCAGGTGTTGATCGACCTGGCAGATTTTGCCGGCAAAATGGTAAGGTTTGCTTTTGTGACCGAATACAATGATGCCATGCCCGTCGCCATCGATGATATCGTACTTGGTGGTGAAACCGTTACCGGTAAAAGTGTTTCCGGAATGACAGGTTATGAAATTTACAAGAATGGTGAATTGTTAACAACCATCTCCGATCCCTCGGTAACGTATTTTTCTGATGTGCTGACTGCCACTGAAAACTACGAGTATTGCATTTTCGCTACCTACGACGACAATCAAAAATCGGATGAGGCTTGCGATATTGTATTTTTCCTTGCGCCGCTTACACCTCCTTTGAATGTGGTTGCCAATGCGGAAAATGATGATGTAACGGTTTACTGGACCGCGCCAAACCACGGCATGAACCGTTTCACCGATGATTTTGAAGATTACACGGTGGGGCAGCAGGTAGCTTGCCAGCACCCCGATGATTGGTCGACATGGACACTGACCCCATGCGATGCAAATGATCCGTTTATTACCAACAGTATGGCATACAGTGGAGCTAATTCGGTGGCCATTGAATATGAAGCCGACCTGCTCCATTTAACAGATGGATTGCTGGAAGAAGGAAAATATTCGATCAATTTCAGAATGTATGTTCCATCGGGTTATAACGGATATTTTAATGTGCTGCAGGATCACGATCTGACCATAGGTGCACTATGGGGAATGCAGGCATTTTTTGATCAAAACGCAATCGGAACGTTGGATGCAGGAGGCTACGGTGCCGCTACATTTAGTTATGAATACGATAAGTGGATGCATGTACAGGTGGTGGTTGACCTCGATAACGACCTGGGTGAATTTTTGATTGATGATGAACTGATCCACACCTGGCAATGGAGCCTTTCCATTTCAGGCAGTGGTGGATGGAACACGCTGGAGGGTATCGACTTTTATGCCTGGAGCACCAACAATACGAGCAGTTTCTATATCGACGATTTTAAGATCATTCAAATGTATGATGGGCCTGATATGGTTGACTACAATGTGTATCGTGATGGCAGCATGATCGGTAATACCTCCGAAACAACATTTAATGATAATGATGTTTCTCCGGGTTATCATGAGTATTGTGTAAGTGCTCTATATGATGAGGGAGAATCGGATCAGGTTTGTGATTTTATTACGATATACACAGCTCCGGCCAACTTCACTGCCGAACTGCAAAATATGAATGATGTTTATTGTTCCTGGGATGCGATCTCCAGTCCTGATCTGGATGGATACAAAGTTTACAGGGATGGTGAAGCGGTTTCAGGAACCGTAACCGGAAATGAATTTACCGATGAAGGTGTCGAAGGTGGAACGCACATCTATTATGTAGTGGCTGTTTATGCCAATGGAGAATCACTGCCATCGGAGTCACAAACTGTGATCATTCTGCTTGTTCCGCAAGATTTAACGGCTGCCGCCGATGGCAATGGAAACATCGGGCTCTCATGGGAATCGGTGGGTGAAGTGCAGGATGGTCAAATGGTTGATCTTTACCAGCACGACAACGATCCGGTGAATGGCATGTACCAGAGTTTCAACCTGGGTTATGGTGTTGTTTTCGATCTTTCGGCTTATCCGGGATCTACCGTCGAAATGGCCGACTTCCATCATGCCTCCTGGGGAACCACCGGAACCTGGTCGTATATATTCCATATTGTCGACTGGAGCAACTTCAGTGAAATTGGGTTTGCAGGTCCGTTCCAAACCACCGGTGATGACACCTGGGAATTTGAAATTCCGCTGGGTTCCATCGATCCGGGTACCACACAGGTAGGTATATTTTTAGAACCGCTGAGCAATGATCCCGCCGATGCTTACCCGGTGCTGTCATGCGATGTCGCCATGGGAGGTTATTCGTTGTACTGCGATCTGAATGATTTTACACTGAATGATGTTGCCCCGGGCGACTTCCTGCTTGATCTCTGGATATATGCACCCAATTCCGACAAGCTTGTAAAAGCTGAAAAGATCAAGGTGGATAATTCAAACCTGAATGCCCGGATGCCTTTTGAGCCTGTTAAGGGTGAGATTACAGTTAAACAAATGGAAAAGGGAGGCAAGGCACTGACCGGTTATAACATTTATTATGCACACAATGAAGATCCGTTTGCATTGCTTGATCAGTCAACCGATACAACCTATACCCACATAAATGCGGGAACCGTTATCGGGCTGCATAATTATTATGTGACGGCAAATTACGATGAAGGCGAATCAGAAGCCTCTAATACCGCTACTGAAATTATCAGTACATCGGAGCAAACTTTATCAGAAAGTTTCAGGTTATTTCCAAATCCGGCTTCCGATATGGTTACAATTGAGGCCGGAGTGAAAATAGAAAGTGTGAGCCTGGTCAATGCGCAAGGTTTCACTATCTACAATTTGAAAGAAATAGACAATACCAGTTTGAGGATTCCGGTAAATAGTTTTTCGGCCGGCATTTACAACCTTAGGATAAAAACTCCTGATGGGTGGATAAATAAAAAACTGGTAATTCAATAGCAGAAAGTTTTTCATAATAGTTAAGTTTAGGTTAACAATTGGTTCTGAGGCCGGAAAGTCAGATTTTCCGGCCTCAGTTTTTTTGTGGACTCTATTTTTTGAAAATATTATTCATAAAATCATACATTTGTATGTTTTAAATATTTTAAATGGCATTAATAACCGTGAATGTCAGGAACATATACGTACTTTTATTTTGGGTGTTATTTTTAGTTCCGATTTTAACCAAAGGAGAAGAATCAACGCCCGATAATTTGAAGAATCTGCTAAACACTACTTCAAACGATACCACCCGTATTGGTTTACTTCACGACCTTTCCCTTTATTATTTGAAATCAAATCCCGATACGGCTTTTCAAATTGCCAACGAGGCTATTTATATTGCACGAAAGATCAATTATCGCAAAGGGGTTGGTTCGATGTATATTCTCCTGGGGCATGTCCGTGTGATTGAAAACAACCTGTTTGATGCACTTGATTATTACATGAAGGCACTGGAAGAATACAAACATTGTGGATGTATTGTAGATATTGTTACAGTTCGGTTGTTGTTGGGCAACGTATATTTAACCGTTTCAAATTACCCTGAAGCCATGGATAATTACCAAAAAGGAGTGGTGCTTGCTGATAGTTTAAACCTGATAGAAGTGTTACCTCATTTTTATAACAATCTTGGGGAACTGAACGACAAACTTCAAAATTATGAAGAAGCAATTAATAATTTTAACAAGGGATTGCAAATTCGAGAAGACGAAGGTGATAAAGTCGGAGCAGCATATATTTTGGTAAACCTGAGCCGGATCAATATAACCATTGGCAAATTCGGGCCCGCTATTGAATACCTCGACAGAGCCCATAATATTTATTATGAACTCGGTCATAATGAGGGGTTGTTTAACGTTTACAATGTGCACGCATCTCTCGAAAGGGCGCGTGATGACTACGCAAAAGCCATCGAATACTATTTACATGCAAATACATTTCTTGATAAAATTGGCAATGAATATCTTGGGCCGTCTTCACCGATGGAAGCCGACCTCAATATCAACCTCGGATTTTGTTATTTGAAGGAGAAAAAGTTTGACAATGCAAAATACTATTTAAGTAGAGGTTATAAAATTGCAGAAGAAACCGGTCAATTAGAGTTTCTGAAAATCGCGTCAGAATACCTTAGCCGGTTGAGTGAGCAAACAGGTAATATTAAAGAATCGCTGCGCTATGCAAAGTATTTCAAAGTCTATTCCGATAGTCTTTCTAAAGATGAGAACATCAAAAAGATCACACAACTGGAAATGCAGTTTGCCTTTGATCAGAAACTGCGTGAAAGGGAAATAGAACAGGCCAAACTTGATGCCCGCCAAAAACGGAAAGAACTGGTTTATATTATGATATCGGGAAGTATTTTCCTTGCTTTGATCATATTATTCCTGCTGTTCCGGTTACAGCGGGTTAAAGTTAAACGGATTAATCTCGAAAAGATCAATCTGCAATCGGATCTTGATTACAAAAACAAAGAGTTGACTACCAACGTGATGTATCTTCTAAAGAAAAATGAGTTTATCATCAATATTTCGGATAAACTTAAAAAATCAAGGTACGATTTCAAACCGGAAAACAGGAAAGTTGTTGACGAAATTATTCGGGAACTGGAAAAAAGCTCGACGGAAGATACGTGGAAAGATTTTGAGATGCGGTTTCAAGAAGTTCATGCTGATTTTTATCAACAACTGATCAGTCAATTTCCTGACCTATCACCCAATGAATTGAAATTATGTGCCTTTTTACGATTAAATATGTCAACAAAGGAAATATCCACCATCACTTTTCAGTCGCCTAAAAGCATAAGCATGGCGCGCTTCAGGCTTCGCAAAAAAATGGGGATTGGCAGTTATGACAACCTGGTAACCTTTCTCAACCAGCTTTAATTGTAATTGCTCACTTCATCGGTAGGAACAATCTTGCCATTTAATATTTGAAAAACCTGCCAGTTATTCCCCTTTTGTTTTTCACTGAGTTGCCAGATATTGAGCAGTTTGCCTTCTCCATAAATCTTTACCATGGCTTTTGATTTGGAAAGTTGTTTTGAATTGTTCCGGTCTTTGTTGCTAAAGTCTTTTACGTAGAATGTGTACTCCGCTTTTTCATCGATATCTTTTACGGTGATGGTTTCAGGACCGTAGCCATCACGGTCGTCGCGATCAAGAATGGCGGAGCCGTCATCGGCCGTTTTTTTCTCACGAAAAGAAATGTGGTAATCCCCTTCTTTTACAAAATGTGCATCGAGGTCATCAGGGTTTTTATCCCAATCCAGAACGATCCGAATGCTTCCCATTTCAATCATTGGCGAAACGGTGAACCTGTTTCGGAAGATGGTTCCTGCAATCACTTCAAATTTATTATTTTCTGAAATAAAGCCTGTTTTCGAGAAGGTGAAAGGATATACCCCATCTTGCAGTTTTTCAAAACGAACCTTCCCTTCCATATCGGTTGTCAGCGATTCAATATCCTGAATCCCGATAGTTGCATCAGTCACCGGATCACCGGTTTCAGCATTAAAAAACCGGAGGGTCATCATGCCGGCTTCTTCGGCATCGGCATCATCAAGGCGATCACGCATTTTGTCAATTTGTCCTGTTGCAATCAGGAAGCTGAAAAAAAGAAGGCTGAAAAGAATTGATTTTGTTGTCATGGTTTTAAAATTTATCTGTTAACAATAATCCCGAACTGCTCAACGGCACGCTGATCAAGTGGAATTTCGTAAATCCAGCGCATGATATTTTCAACGGTCTCGTCTTCAAGAAATGGGATGTTGCTTTTGGTATAAACAAAAATCAGCAGGTTGTATTCCTTACCTTTTGTGGGATCATCAATTTCAAAATAATATTTGTCGAGATGCTCGTTTACCGGGAATTGAACTTCGGTGTTATTTGCAAATTTCCGTCCTGCTGCATCATTATAAACCGGGTTTTCAAAACCGGAATAAGGGTATAAAACAAAAGCAGTGTCATCCGTAATGTTAAAGATCCTCAGATATCCTTCCATCGATGGTAAAAATGAAAAAGAGATTCCATCATTGTTGTAATAAAACTCCCTGATTCCCTCAACCCTGAACTGAAATTCAGGATCTTTCTCTTTTTTATGTTTAAAGATAGTGGCCTCGATCTCAACTTCTATCAATATATTACCAAATTCGTTGATATCCCTGTTGAGTTCTCTCACTTTATCGACCACAATTTCGGCACCTGTTTCGGTGGAGACAAAGGATTGAAAGATCTCCTTAAATTTGTCATTGTCCTCGAATGTATATAGAAAGTCAGTAACAGTTACATTTTCAGCGATACCAGCTTTTACCATTGCATTTTTTTTGGCTTCGTCGATGGCTTTATTTTTCACCTGTTCCAGGGTCAGATCGCGTGCTTCGTATTTTCCGGTAGCGGATACTTCGGTTTTTTTCTGACCATATCCGCAGGCAAAAAACAATATCAATCCAGCAATAATAAAATATTTCATTTTGAAATAGTTGATGATGATTACTAAAATCTCCATTCCGGCCACGTTGTCTCAACATCAGGACTGACATTTACGACCGGATCCTGCTCTTTTTGATTTACACGCAACGATTCGATTGAAACCGTGCGGGTAATGAAATCGGCCAACTCTCCATAGCTGATATTTCCTGATGTTTCCTGAAGCTTTTTCAAAAGGTAAAATGAAAACATTCCGTGTTGTTCCTCTTCAAAGGGAAGGGCAGATTGTTCGCCGCTACTGGCTGAAAATACGACCAGGTTTCCTTTAATGAGTTCTTTTTTAGGTTTCACCTTAATGCTTCTGGCGGCGATCAGTCCGGCATCGCGCCCACCCCCGCTAAAACATGCATCGAGGAAAACTGTGACTTTCCCGGCACCACTTTCTGCGAATTTTTTATATACATCTTCCAGTTTGATTGCCGCATTCAGGTTTGTTCCTGAAACATCAACCGGTATCAGGTAAGGTGTTTTATCAACTTCATCAGGTAAACCGTGTCCGGCATAATAAAAAATGATCTCGGCCTGTTCGCCCGTTTTAGAAGCCAGCTTTGACAACAAATCGATTTTTTGCGATATTTCGCCAGCTGTAGCATCCTGTAGGAGATGGGCATTCATTTCGTCCACACCGAGGGTTTTTACTGCATATTCCCTGAATATTTTTGCATCGTTTCTGGCAAATTCAACGTTCACTTCGTTATCGAGCCCTCTTTGATACCTTGAATAATCTTCATTACCGATGATCAGCGCATAACGGTATGGATATTTGGTCATGTTAACCGGTATGTTTTTATCCACTGCCGACGAAAGACTTGCCCTTTTTATTTGAGTGGCTTCGGTTTGAATACCGCTGATCACTACTTCGTTGCGGGCTGTCAGTTTTTGTTCCAGACTAACATTCAGTGTGGTGTCGCGGGCATATTTGCCGAGTGACTCGTTCACATCCACAACAACAGGTATTTCAGGGAGGATGTATCTTCGTGTGGCGGTAAAAAGAAATTCCAGTTCTGAAGTTTCTCCAGGTCCCATCAATCCGACAGAATGCTTATTTTCTTCACCCAGAAACACACAATTCGCATTCGGTAGCCTGAATTCGGCAGTTACGTCTTTTGCATCTCCAAAGCCGATGTTTTGAACTATTACCTTCAGAACGATCGGGTAATTTAACTTGATCAATCCACCATCTTCGGTGCTGAATACGGCATCTGCAACAATCACCTTTGGTTTGGCAAAACTCCGTGATTCAATTTTTACTTCAAGAGGAAATGCATCAAATCCCCTTTTTTCAAGCACTTCAATTTTAAATTCTGCAATTGCATCTTCCAGATCCATGGCCCCGGAAACAGGGATCAATACATCTTTTGAGGAGTTTGCAGGGATGTCGCCGATCTCCAGCCTGTCTTCGAAAGAAAGTCCTTTCAACGGACTGTTTTTAAGGGTTACCTTCACTACTACATCATCTGCAATTCCTTCGCCTATATTTTCAACGATCATATTGATGGCACAATTTTCATTTCCATCAATGAAGTTGTTTTGATTTTCATCGGTAAATCGTTCGCCTTTAATGATCAGATCGGGCAAGGCAGTTACAACAGACTTTTTTGTTTGAGAAAAATCGATCTTCTTCTTCGTGCTTTTACCTGAAACAACCTGTGCAAAGGAGGCAGAAGAGATGAAAAAACAAGCCAGTAAAACCGAAAGCATTTTCATGACAATTTTTTTTAGAATTAAAATGTAAACCGCAAACCAAGCAACGGAGCCCCTGATTGCGGATCGAACTGATAATTGAGTGATAATCCTTTTTGGTTTTTTGATCTCCTTTCTTTATCAGCCACAGCGCCGGTATAAATGATGTCGAAAATCCAGATGGCCGCTGCCCCACCGATGAAAACTTTCGAGTAAAGATCTTTGTTTTCAGCTTCTTCAAAAAGATCATCACGATCCTCAAGAGTTTCGGCAACCAGATAATCTTCATAAGCATTGGATGCACCATTGTTCATGATCACCGATCCGGCCACGAACCCATAGCCGACAAGCCCGAGTACCCATTGTCCGCCACCCCCTTTTGCCACGGTTCGACCCAGGCCAGGCAGAATGGCAGAAAGGGCCATAGCACCTACCGGACTGATCCCTTTAGCCTGTGTTTTAATTTTGGGTTCGTCCTCCTTCTTCTTATCTTTCAGATCGGAGCGTGCATAAACTTCAACACTGAAAGCTTCATCTATCGAAATGTTATCGGATTGCAGATCCCATTCAATTCTTTTATTGGGGCCACCGGTTACACCTTTTCCTATATCACCGTAAGTGGTGGTTGGAATGATCTCTTTGCCTGATTCGGTGGTGATCTTTGCCCAGGTTTCAAAAGTTTCTCCGTCCTTTGCGTTCACAATATCATACGTGATCACCAGCTTGCTTCCTTCAGCATAAAAATCAATGTTTTCGATGGTTGCCTTCGATTGTGCAAGGCTATTCAAAACTAAAACACCGGTCAGGAAAACTGTTAACAGCAGGATGACTCTATTTTTTATTTTATACATGTTGTTTTAATTTCAAAGTTTTATTTATGGGGTTTTGCAGATGGCATATTGTCGTTTATATTACTACTAATTGGTTTGTGTGATGTTCTTCTGCTGCTATAGGTCTTTAAAGGAATCTCCATCCCTTTTTCATTAGTCACATAAACCTGTAAATTCCAGTTGTAGTCCAGATCAGGATTGGCAATTGAAAGTGCATCCCATGTTTCCCCATCATCAGTTGATATCAGGTCACCAAAATAAGAAACAGCCGGACCTTCATCCACACCCGCCGGGTAAGTTCCTGCAGGGGCTCCCACAATCCATAATCCTACCCATAGTTCTTCGCTTGCATCGATCTGATGAATATATGACGGATTGTAGGTAGTCCAGTTATTAATAGCCGGGGAAGCCACAAATTCATCAAAAACAAAATCGGGAGCGGATCCGGTCCACCAGGTAACACTAACATCATACGCAACCGGTGCAGTGCCAGCAACATAAAATCTGACTTTTGTGATATTGAAACCATCATAATCGATTAAATCTGTTGAAGTGAACCGGATCGCAATATCAAAATCGGTTTGTGTTTGCGTAAAACCAATTGAAGTTGAGTTAATGCCATCATCGTAGTGCAGCCATACAGCAGAAGGATTTACGCTTCCGGTCGTAAAGTTTTTTTCCTGTCCGTAAGCAATTCCATGGCTGTTAACTGCATAAGCTCTCACATAATATTTGGTATTGTTTTGTAAATTGATCAATTGTGCCGAAAATGTCCCTGTGCCGGTTCCGTTTGCTGTATGCGGACCTGAAATGGCAGGGCTGGGATTTGTGCCGTAACAAATTCCTCTTGCAGTTACTATATCTGCTCCTTCGTTTGTTACATTTCCTGAAATGGTTGCTGTAGTTTCGGTAATACCGGAGATTGCACCTGTTGTTACTAATGGTAATTCGGGATTTCCTCCGGTTGTATTAAAAGTTGCCGGATTCCCATAAATGATTTCACTTTCAGATTCCACAAACGCCCTTACGCTATAATTTGACCCTGCTGTTATACCTGTTATCAGGTATTCAAAGGTTCCTCCGGTGCTTCGGCTGCCTAAAAATGATACATTATCATTGATGGTGGGGGTTCCATCTACCACCCAGCAAAATCCATGTTCTGAAAGGGTATTTTCTTCACCAAGGTCTATGATCTCAGCAGTTACCATCACCTCGTTATCATTTATAATTTCTGCTGAAGGTTGTGTTACAGCAGCGATCCTTACCAGGTCGAGTTTTTTGCATGAATGCATCGAAAACAACAACAAAGTCAGGAAAGCGAGAAATCCGAAAACCGATAATTTTATTTGAAATTTCATAGATTTATACGATAAAGTTGTGCACTAATATAAAAGATCTTCTTTCAGGTTCAATACCGTTTGAGTGTGATCCGAATCGTAATCAAAAAGCAGATCTCCGGACTTTTTGAACAGTTTCACATAGTTCAGATCGTACCAGATAAACACTTTACCAACACTGATGCCCGACAAAATATCGATTTGTGCATTGCCATCCGAATAGGAAGAGATTTTGATCTTCGAACCATTGGAAATTTTCAGTTTATCAATCGATAGTGATTTGCCTGTAATGGTTTCCAGTGTTATGATGCCGTCATCGTTCAGCAGAAAATTGATTTTCCCGATACTTTCGTAAATGGATGGATATTTATCTTTAAAACGACTGTTGTATTTGTCCAGCGTTTTCTGGGCAATGTCTCCCGTTATCTTGATACCATTGTATTTAATGTGATTAACAACTGAAAATAGTCCTGCAATACTTTGTTCGTACTGCTCACCAATAAGTTTATCCGATTCATCTTTTAAACTGGTCAACAGGTCGAAACTGCCGCCCTCATTGGTTACCAGTTCCTTTTTGGCCAAAACGAAACCGGCGGTGTTGCTGAACGAACCGGTCAGATAAAGCAACCCCATCGGTCCTGATTGCAGACCATAATTTTTAAAATTCTGATCTTCATTAAAAAAGCTTGTTCCCCTGTTCGATCCATCTTTCCCGAATTTGGTAAGATAGGTCAGGTGATTTTCCTGCGGATAGGTGTCGAGTCCGCCTTTCCCTGCCCATATAAGACGTCCGGCAACATTATATTTGGCAATGAAAACATCATTCAGTTCATCTTTACAAGTGAGGTTGATCTGACTTTCATCAAAAGTTAAATTTCCTGTAAATGAACCTGCTACATAGAGGTCGTTATTGTTTTCCAGCAGAATGGTAAAACCTGTTGCGTTTTTACCTGAGGAAGCTTTTTTAGCCCAAACGGCCTGACCGTTTTTATCAAATTTGGCCACAAATACATTTCTGCTTTCTCCATTATTTCCTGCATCCAGCAAGATTTCGCCAAATCTGACCTGATCGGTAAAATAGCCGGTCAAATATGCATTTCCCGTTTCATCATAAACAATATCCTGCAAATTGCCTCCTTTTTGGCCACCCGATTCCATCACCCTTTCCCATACGGTTTTGGCTTTACTTCCGTTAACTGCCAATGTGGAAAGCTCAATAATCCTGGGTTGTACACCCCTGAACTCTGGCATTGTTAAACCAACCGGTGCATTTATGAAAGTCGGATCTGCGATGGTGAACCGTTTACCATTGTGTTCGAGGTAATCTCCTGCGGATTCTGATGTGAAGTTTACTGCTGTAGCCACATGACCCGGATATTCCAGCCCGATTACCTGAAGATTTAGCAGTTCCTTAACCAGGTAGGCAAAGAAAACTGACCTGTCTTCGCAATCGGAATAGGGGTAATAAATGATCTCTTCCGGGAAAAAGAACTTTTCGCGGTTAAATTGTTGCTGGTCTGTTTTATAAGCAAAAGTTGATTGCACAAAACGAAGCAGGAAATTTACGGCATCCTGTTCATTCATTTCAAGCACAATCGGTTTCAGACTACCCATCAATGATTCTTTCGTTTCAGGTGATACCGCTGCATCAAAATAGATGTCGAGATCTACTTGTGGATATTTGCTGTAAAAATCTATCAGGTTCTGGTTATAGCTGATATTAAGTGAATAAGGTTTGCCTTCAAAGTTAAAACCAAGCGATTTACTAACCAGTTTTTTGTTGAAGTTAAGCGGTGATTTTATACTGAAATCAAGGTACCGTCCGGAACCTGCATAATCTTTGTCGTATGTTGATATTTCCTGCGTTCCAAGATCTTTCAGCAGGTAATAGTTGATGCCGTTTTCAGTGAAGTAATTGAGTGAATAGATCATGTTTTGTGATGGGATCAGCAGGCACAGGTTGTTACCTGAATAGGCCAGCCTGGTTTTAAACCCGCTTCGATTGAGTAACACCCAGGTTAGTAAATCCCTACCTGTTTCTGAATTGTCATAAACCGTTGAGGCAAATTCATGGGCAAGCATGTAATAAGCCCAGTCATTCAGGTTTAACCTGGTTTTATAGTCTTCGAGTTGAGTGACCAAATTGTTGTAATTCGTATTACTCATTTTTGACCAGAAAGAGCTAATGGTTGAGGGATTGATGGCCGCCGGGGGATCAATCCTGATTTGGTTGTCGTAATCCAGGATAATCCTGAATCCAAAAAACCCGAAGGTCATATTTGTTTTATCAAATGTGGCTTCATCCGATTTCAGCAATCGGGGCAGGATCATCTGCTGCTGGTCATCGGTGCTGATGTTTTCTGTTTTGATCGGTTCTATCCGGTTCCACGATTCCTGATCCTCATCTTCTGTGTCATAGGCCGGAATTTCATCGGGTTTGGGTGATTCCGGTATCGGCACACCGGCAAAAACCTCATATTGTTTCCACTGTTTCGAAAGGTAATCGGCAAATTCTTTATCTCTTTGTTCGACGTACTGGTCGAATTCATCCTGCATTTTTTTAATAAATTCTTCTTGTTTTTTCCTGAATGCATCCAGATCCGATTCCCTTTGTTTTTTGAATTCTTCAAAAGATTGGGTTTGAGCCTGTAGTATCCCAAGAATCAGTATCAATAAAAAAGTTATATTTCTTTTCTTCATGGAGTTATTTATTAATTGATAAATCCCAATGTTACAGACAATTGGTTATTGTAAATATGAAGATTGTTTATCGAAAATGAGCGATTGGATTTCCCTGATTCTCTCGCCAGGTTTTTTGAACTGCCGTCATACACATCGCCAACCTGTTTTACAGAAACAGGATTATTTTGCATTGCCAGGTGCATTTCCTGCAAAAGTGCGGTTATAAAAGCTTTCCAGAGTCCACATGAGAGCTTTTCCGGTGAATTGCTGTGCTCAACTGAATTTTGCTTTACGGTATATTTGAAATTCCTGTACGGAAACTCGATTTGGGAGTTATTTAATTTTGAGGTGATCTCATCTTTTTGATTGATGGAATGAATCGAATAAGCATATCGGGCGTTAACCGTATTGTCCTGTTTTAGCATCCCGAAAATCTCATGTCTTTGATCCATTTGCATGACAGAACCGGTTGTACGTTCGGCCTGGTATACATTGCCCACGCAGAAAATGCTGTCACTGCCTGTACCAGGCAAATCAATCCTGATCACCACGATGGCTTCCCTGAAAGAGTTGTAATCGTAATATACAGGGTTTTCATCATCCGAATTGAAAGAATTTGCAGAAAGAACCCTGAAATAATTGATAAATTTTTCAACGAAATCAGGATCGGTTTTTTTGACGAGATCTGCTGTATAATTTTCCGAAACAGTTTGGATTGAAGGATTGGTAAGAAAGCAGGCTACTGTTTTTGCCCTGAAAATTGCCTGTTGTTTTGCCAAATTTTCCTCCATCCCCGGGTCGCTGATCCCAAGCGAAAATAAATCAACCCCATCGCCGGAGTTGTATTGAACCAACCAATCGGGCAGGTTAACCGGGTGAACTACAAAATCAACCGGTTCAATATTCTCAGAACCGAATCGGTTGAGTTCTTTTTCGAAAACAGTTTTGAATTTGTCATACGAGCGGTCGGTTCCGGTGCTTGTTGATTGGCAATTACCGGCAAATACCGAAGTAAGTATAAAAGATACCGTAAGTATATTTCGAAGTATACGCATGACAGGCTAAAAGGAGTGTTTAGTAAAAAGGTCGTTTCCATTGCACAAAACCTTATTGCCGGTTGGATGAGATGTAACTTAATCGTTCCGGATAGGGTGTGAGAACCTGAGCAATGGAAACAACACTTATCCGATTATTAATAGCCTTTTTCAGCCTCCATTTTTTTCATTTCCTCATTGAAGGTTTTTTTGAATTGCTCGTAATCGTAGTCGATTTTGAGCTTGGCATCGTTCGAAAGCCTTTCATTCATTGCATTCATCAGCTCATCTCCGGCCAGTTCGATGGCAATGTAAGTTTTATATTTGCCATCTGTTGTTTTCGTGGTTTTTTCACAAATAGTTTTAACACCAGTGAGCTTTTGATTGATCACTTCCCTGGTAAGAGATTCAAATCGTTCTTCAACTTCTTCGGTGTTGTTTAACTCTCTTGAATTTACGTAATTGTCAATCACACCTTTGATAGTTGTTTCTACTGAAGAAGCCAGGTCAGCCCTTGCGTTGCTCATCGCTTTTTTCTTGGCTGTCGACTGGTCGAGGCTTTCACCTACCTGGTTTGCCCTGAAATACTCAGAATTAGAGAAATACTCGGGACCAGAACAATAAACCTCGATAAGTTCTTCGCCGGGAGCTTTCACAGCTTTTTCTTTTGATTTACATGCATTGAAGGTGATAAAAAGACCCATCAGTGCCAATAACATCAAGCTTGTTGTAATGTAACTACGTTTCATGTTTTTAAATTTAGGTTAAAATAAATGTTTTTGTTTTGTGGTTGAAATAGAGGTTCAAATGTAAAAAAAAAATAAATATTTTTTATGATCTTCGCATTTTTCATTTAAACGAAATAAAATTTTGAAAATCAATATTAAAACCATCCTATTCGACTTCGGGGGAGTAATCCTTAACATTGATCACCATCGTCTTGAACAGGCTTTCGGAAAACTTGGTATTGAAAATTTCGAAGAGCTTTACGGAAGGGCCAAACAAAGTCCAATTTTTCAACAGCTTGAAAAGGGCGAAATTTCAGCCGGTGAATTCAGAAGTAAGCTTATTCAACTGGCAAACCTTCAAATATCAGACATCAAACTCGACGAAACCTGGAATGCGATCATACTCGATTTTCCACCTCAACGGATTGAACTTCTTCAGGAACTAAAATCGAAATACAGGCTTTTGCTTCTCAGCAATACCAATATTATCCATTATGATCACTATATGGATATGTTTACCAAAAAATTCGGTTTTGATTTTAATGGGTTGTTTGATGAGGTGTACTGGTCATTTCAGATCGGGATGCGTAAACCTGATCCTGATCCCTATTTGCATATTATCAATGATAAAAAGCTTGATCCCAATCAAATGTTATTTATTGATGATACTTTTGCAAATATTAAAATTGCCCGGCAATTGGGTATTCATGCTCATTTTCTTGAGCAGGGCATGGATGTGAATGAATTATTTACGAATGCGGTTTTAAAACCTCAGATTTTACAAGAGGCAGTTAAGCAAACAACACAATAAGAGCAAAAGTATGATCAAAGATTTTTTACCCATACTTCACGACAAGTCATTTTTTCTGAAAATTGCTGTTTTATTTCTTCTTATTGCTGTCTTCCTTTTACTAACCATGGTCATCGGAATTGTTGTTGCGTTACCCTTTTATGGTCCCGGGGTGGTTTTTAACCTTGCAGAGATGAACAACCTGGATGATCCTTCCACAGTTGGTTTGCTGAAATTTTTCCAGGTGGTTAATCAGTTAGGCGTATTTATTTTACCCCCCATTGCTTTTGCATGGCTTGTCAACCGCCAGCCTTTGTCATACCTGAAGCTGGGGGTCCGTTTTAGAAAGGATCATCTTATTTTATCTGTAATGTTGATTTTTATTTCGATACCTGCCATAAATATGCTCGTGGTGTGGAATGAGCAAATGGATCTGCCGGATTTTATGAATGGAATTGAAAATTGGATGAGACAATCGGAAGATCAGACAAAACACCTGACAGATGCATTTCTGAATGTGAAGACAGCAGGGGGATTGATCGTTAATTTATTGATCATTGCCATGATGGCTGCAATAGGAGAAGAATTGTTGTTTCGGGGAGTGGTGCTCAGGTTGCTGGATGAAAAACTCAAAAATGTACACCTGGCCATCCTTATCAGTGCAGTACTTTTCAGCTCATTGCATATGCAGTTTTACGGCTTTATTCCACGTACTGCGATCGGTATTTTATTCGGTTATATGTATGTTTGGACGGGTTCATTATGGATACCCATTATTCTTCATTTTGTATTTAACGGGACATCTGTGGTAGCCGCTTATTTATATAATATCGGTGCATCTTCCACAGATGTGGATTCTTTCGGTTACACCCCGAATCAATGGATTGTAGCTGGTAGCATATTGATTTCAATTTTGCTTTTGTTCATGATCTACAAAACACGTAAAGCGTAAAATAAAAAAAGGGAAAACCCGGAAGTTCCCCCTTTTTCTCAATATCCATGTCTGTTATCTTTTCGCCAAATCGCGTTTTTTGGCGGTCGAATAGTTGATTTTAAAAGCACCCACTTCACGAAGTTCCTGTTTAACATCGGTAACGATGCCCATTTTTGTTTCTTTGTCAACCTTCAGTGAAATGGTGATAAGTTTTCTATCGGCTTCATCACGCTGTGCACGGCCACGTTCCACAAACTCCCTGATATCTCTGATATCCGTTGCAAACTGGTCGTTTAACTGGATTCTTGAGTCAGTTCCCAGTTTCTTTTTCATCGGCGGCCCGATATAGATATAATCTACCAGCGATTTTTTCTCCAGCTTTTGCACCTCAGTTGCCTCAGGAGGTTTAATCTTCACAAGCAATGTAGCTTCGCGCATGGTGGTTGTTACCATAAAGAAAAACAAAAGCATGAAGATGATATCGGGCAGTGATGCAGTTGAAATAGCCGGGGTTCCTTTTCCCCCTTTTTTCTTAAATTTTGCCATTTTATTTACCTCCTATATCTTCTGGTTCGGCCTCCGAAATAGCCACTGGAATTGCATCCTGTATGGCATCGATTTTATCGCTGTCGGAGAGCTGCGAAAAGTTCATTCCGAAATACTGGTTCGAGAGTTCATCCCTTAATTCTCTGATGGCTGCTGCAAGCTCATTCTGCACCTGAATGTACATATCGTAAGAGGTTCCCCGGTCGTTCTTAAGGGATATCACACCTTTCGAAACATACACAGTTCCGCCCAGTAAGGGAATGTCCTTTTCTCTTTTTTCCGGACGATCTTCAGGTGTATTTGGATTTCTAAGATTCGGATTACTTAAAAAATCTTTGGCTTGTTCACGAAGAAGTCTGATATCACCCGGTTTGTTATTAACCAGCAGATTGTCATTTTTATTAACCAGCACTTTGAAGATATTTCGCTCTTTCACCTTGATGTCTTCCATTTCTTCAGGTGGTGGTGGTGGCAGTTTCCTGGTGATACCTGTATCAATGTCCATGGTAGTTGTTACCAGGAAAAAGATCAGGAGCAGGAAGGCGATATCTGCCATCGAGCCTGCATTTATTTCATTTACGGGTCTTGCCATAATTTTTTAATTTTATTTAAATAACCCGGCTATCCCGGAAAAGATAATTGAAACAACAGCGAGTCCTCCTACAATATATGTGAAATATAAAGCTGCGCCTACTCTTTTAGAAATTTCTGCTGAAGTTTCCAGTTCTTCAAGTTGTACAATGCTGAAGGTGTTCGTAGCGATGGAGTAGCAAATAAAACCGAGTATTACCAACACGCCGACTCCGATTAAAACTTTCAGGGCATTTTTCGGATTTTGGATGATGAATATAACCGGAAAAAGGATAGCCAGAAAAATAGCTATGCCCAATGCTACATAGGCCAACAATGCAAAGTTATCGAGTACACTGCTGTTTTGAACACCTTCTTTTCCCTGCACCAGGACTACAATTTGCAGAATAACTGCAAGAGCAATCAGCACAAGGGAAACAATTTTGAATATATTTAGAATAGTCTTATCCATGATTTACTATTTTTTTGTGTATTTAGCAAGAATGTCAACCAGGGTAATGGAGCTGTCTTCCATATCATTCACCAGGCTATCGATTTTTGAAACCAAATAGTTGTAGAAAATCTGGAGAATAATGGCAACGATCAGACCGAATACAGTAGTTAACAACGCTACTTTAATACCTCCTGCAACAATAGTCGGGGAGATGTCGCCCATGGCTTCGATGTCATCAAATGCCTGAATCATACCAATTACAGTACCCATAAATCCGAGCATCGGTGCCAGTGCAATAAACAATGCTACCCAGCTGAGGCCCTTTTCAAGGCGGCCCATTAAAACACCACCATAAGAGATGATTGATTTTTCAACCACTTCCAAACCTTCACTGTACCTGTCGAGGCCCTGATAGAAAATACCGGCAACCGGTCCCCGGGTATTTTTACATACTTCCTTGGCAGCTTCAACTCCTCCGTTCTCAAGTGATGTTTCAACTTTATTGAGAAGTTTTTGAGTGTTGGTTGTTGAAAGGTTCAGATAAATTATTCTTTCAATGGCCAGGGCAAGACCGAGAATGAGGGTTAACAGTACAATACCCATAAATCCCGGGCTACCTTCAATAAATTTTTCTTTAAGCACCTGGTGGAATGATTTCGGTTCATCCGAAGTGTCTTCCATCATCGTACCTGTTGTTTCAGCAGGTTCATCCATGGCAACCTGTTCAGTGGTATCCATCTGCTCTGTTGCAGTTGTGTCGTCAGTCAATGTGTCCTGTGCGACTGCTGCATTGTAAATTCCAAAGGTTAGTAAACCTGCAAGTGTAAATAAGGCAACTAATTTTTTCATTGTTAATTTTTATTGATTTGTACTTAATTTAACTTAATCCTACTATTTTTTATTGTTAACCTGGCGGAGAGAGAGGGATTCGAACCCTCGGTACGCTTTTGGCGTACACACACTTTCCAGGCGTGCACCTTCAGCCACTCGGTCACCTCTCCTTATAAGTCATTTAGGCTCATGTGCTTTCATTAAAAAGTGACGGCTAAAGTACAAAATTTTTCATTCTCAAGATACCTGCTCTCTTTTTTTTTGTCATGCTTCAGTCATCTCTCCAGCTATCGGTTTTAAAAACATAACTTTCACATCTTCAGTGTTTTTGTTGTTCCCGAAAAGATGCATAAGTTTGGTTACTGCGGCTTCAGTTGTAATATCAAACCCACTGATCACCCCTGCATTTCGCAATGCAATGCTTGTTTCGTATTTTCCCATCTCCACAGTTCCTACCTGGCATTGGGTGACGTTCACCACCAGTATTCCTGAGTCAATGGCATTTTTTAGTAATTCTATAAACCAGGGATAGTCCGGGGCATTGCCTGAACCATAGGTTTCAAGGATCAGCGCTTTCAGGTTTTTTGTGTCAAATATAGAGGCAACTGCATTGGGCGAAATCCCGGGATACATTTTTAATATTGTAACATTGTCATCAAAACGGTCATAAACCTTCAGTTTCTTGAAATTGGGTTTCCTGATTTTATCCTTATGGTAATCAAGCGTTACACCTGCATCAGCAAGAGCCGGATAGTTGAATGACCTGAATGCTTCAAAGTTTTGTGCATTGAATTTATGCGTGCGATTACCCCTGAACAACTGATTTTCAAAATAGATACAAACCTCGGGAACAACGGGTGTTTCCTCGTCTTTGGCTGCGGCAATTTCAACAGAAGTGAGGAGGTTTTCCCGCCCATCGGTACGGATCATGCCAAGTGGTAATTGTGATCCGGTAAGAACGACAGGCTTATTCAGATTGTGCAGCATAAAACTCAGGGCAGATGCAGTATAAGCCATGGTATCACTTCCATGCAGAACAACAAAACCGTCGTACAGTTCGTATTTTTTTTCAATGACCCTGGCAATGTTTGCCCATGTTTCAGGATTCATATTGGATGAATCAATCAGTGGATCAAAACAATAATGATCGATGTTGTAGTTAAACAATTTTAAAGTAGGGATCAGGTCGAATAAATTGTTAAAGTTTACCGGTTTAAGTGCTTTGGTCCTGGGATCCATCATCATTCCGATAGTCCCGCCTGTATTGAGGATCAGTATAGATGGTTTTTCTTTCATGAGCTGAAGTTGAACAGATTTTTAGCGTTTTGTGTTGTGATCATTGCAATTTCTTCCCGGCTTGTATTTTTTACCTGGCTCAGTTTTGAAGCCACAAGGTTGATGTAGCTGCTTTCATTTCGCTTGCCGCGATATGGCATGGGAGCAAGAAAGGGAGAATCGGTTTCGAGCAGAAGGTGTTTCATGTCGATATTTGATATTACCTTGTCGAGTCCCGAATTTTTAAAGGTAACTACACCTCCGATCCCCAGGTAAAATCCCAATCCTATTGCTTTCTCAGCCTGCTCTTCATCACCTGTAAAGCAATGAAAAACTCCTTTTAATCCGCTGTTGCGATAATCTTCCAACACTTCAAAAATTTCCTTGAATGATTCACGGGAATGGATAACGATGGGTAATTTTTTTTCAAGTGACAGTTCAATCTGAAAACGGAAAGCTTCTTCCTGCTGAATTCTGAATTTTTTCTCCCAATACAGATCGATCCCGATCTCACCAATTGCAATAAACGATTTATTATCAAGCTGTTTAGCCACTAATTCCAATTCTTCCTTGTAATTTTCTTTAACTGAGGTGGGATGTAAGCCCATCATCGGAAAGCAATTGCCGGGAAAGGCTTTGCAAAGGTTCAGCAAAGGTTCTGTTGAACTGCTATCGATGTTGGGTAACAACATATACTTTACCTGCTGATCGATAGCCCTTTGCACCACCTCTAAACGGTCGTCGTCAAATGCGTTCAGATATAAATGGGTGTGTGTATCCGTAAAAGTCATGGTGCAAAGGTATGGAAGATTTGGGTTGAATGGTTGGCTGGATAAGTGGTTGAATCAGTTGAATTTGTTGAAGCCGATAGCTATCGGATGGTTGAGCCCAAAATTTATTCATTTTTTCCGGTTAGCACTTTTTCAATTGTATTCCACAGCCGGTCGGCTGATTTTTGCCAGGAGAAGTTTTCTCGCCTGATTTTTCCTTTTGTGATCAATTGCTGCCTTAGTTTTTCATCTACAGACATTGTTTTAAGTGCTTCACAAATGGAATGTACTGAAAAAGGGTCGACATACAATGCTGCATCACCTGCCACTTCTGGCATCGAAGTCACATTGGAAGTAATGACCGGGGTTTCGGCATAAAAAGATTCAACAATAGGAATTCCGAATCCTTCAAAATAGGAAACATAAGTAAGTGCTATAGCAGAACCAACTGTTTCTTTGAGTTCTTCAATTCCCAATCTGCCACTGAAAATAACTTCATTTTTATGCTTCATTTGGTGATAGGCATCTCTGATTTGATTCGACCAATACATTTTTTCACCTATCACCAATAATTTTATACCTTGTTGATCCCATTCTTTAAAAAGATCGAAAGCTTTAAAAAGATTCACCAGGTTTTTACGAGGATTGAGTGCCCCAACAAACACAAAGAAAGGTTGTCCAAGGGTGTATTTTTCCTGAACTTTCTTTCTGGTTTCGTCACTTTGCGGAGTAAAACTTTCATTTGCACCATTGTAAACTACATCGATTTTTTCAGGTGAAACGCCATATAATTTTACGATATCGCTTTTCGAGTACTCCGAAACAGTTGCTATTCGGGTAGCATTTCGTGCATATTTCGGGAAAAAGGTTTTATAGTGAAGGCGTGATGCAAAAGGGATATCTTTCGGATAATATTCGAAATTGAGGTCATGCATTACAACCAAAGATGGAATTTTACTCCGTAAACTTAAATATCCGTCTGGTGAAATAAAAATATCCGCTTTGTACTGTTTCAGGATCTTAGGTACTCGGAATTCAAACCAAATATAGAAGAGGATTGCATGCCGGGCAGGTGGTGGAACAACAACGCATTCAACATTGTCAGAAAAAATAAAGTCATCGGAAAAAGGCCTGTCAAACAAAAAAATAAACTCATGTTCGGCGTGCTGACGAGTAATACGGCTTAAAGTTTCGTAGCTAAACCATCCTATTCCTTCCAGCTTGTTTTTTATCAGTAACCGTGTATTTACGGCAATTCTCATTTGATTTTATAAACGTTCTATAAAAATTTTCAGTTCCAAACCCGATGGTGTTTTTAATCTGAACTAAAAAGCTAATTTTGCCGCAAATATCAGCAATTTAATGAAGTTCTGGATAAAAAAATCATTGCAAACCATTCTGGGGTTCGACAGATATTTGTTTATTTTTTCAATTTTCATCATTCGTACCTTAAGGTGGAATAAAAATGAACGTGACTTCCTGTTCTTCCTGAAAATTATTCCCGATGGGGGGATTATTCTCGACATTGGCGCCAACATTGGCGTTATGACGGTTTACCTGGCCAGGATGAAAAAATCAACTATTTATGCTTTTGAGCCGATGCCCAACAACCTGAAAGCGCTACGAAAAATTATCAAACATTACCATTTTAATAATGTAAGGATCGTGGATCATGCTCTTGGAAACGAAAGCGGAACCGTTGAAATGGTGATGCCGGTATTGAATGATGTTAAGATGCAGGGTCTGAGCCATGTTGTGCATAGCAGCATTGATTCTTTTAATGAGGGAAGTAAATGCAAGGTTGACATTAAAACCCTGGATGAAATCGAACCTTCCCTTTCGAAAGGTGAACCGATTAATGCCATTAAAATGGATGTTGAAAATTTTGAGTATTTTGTTTTGGAAGGCGGTCGGGAGCTCATTAAAAAACACAGACCAATGATCTATACAGAACTTTGGGAAAATGAAAACCGGCAAAAATGTTTTGATTTTATTACCGGATTAAATTATTCTGTTAACGTTTTAATCGACAATGAACTTACTGAATTTGACGAGGCTATTCATTCAACACAAAACTTCTTTTTTCTTCCTGATAAATCCTGAATCTGGAGGTATGATGGTGCCTGTTTCCGGAATTAATAGGATTGGATAGAACTGAAGATAAATTCTGATATTTGCAAAAGTTACTGTTGCAAAATGCAAAAAAAATTCCTGACAAACCTCGGCTTTCTGTTGTTTCTGAACTTGCTGGTGAAGCCTTTCTGGGTGCTGGGTATCGATCGTTCAGTGCAAAATGCTGTTGGTCCTGAGGATTTTGGTTTTTACTTTTCAATCCTCAATTTTTCTTTTCTTTTTAATATAGTCCTCGACCTGGGAATCACCAATTTCAATAACCGAAATATCGCCCAAAACACTCAATTGCTCAATAAACACTTTTCCGGCATCCTGATTTTAAAATTAATGCTCGGATTGTTGTATCTTATAGTAACTTTTATAATTGGCTGGCTTATCGGGTACAACAGCCTGCAATTCAAAATGCTGGCCTGGGTGGCCTTTAACCAGTTTTTACTCTCCTTTATTTTATACCTGCGATCAAATGTTTCCGGATTGCTCCATTTTAAAACCGATAGCGTGCTGTCGGTGCTCGACAGGTTGCTGATGATCATTTTTTGCAGTGTTTTGCTTTGGGGAAATTTATTTGATCAGCCATTTAAGATCGAATGGTTCGTGTATGCTCAAACGGCTGCTTATGCTTTAACAGCACTGATCGGGATGACAATTGTTATCCGCAAATCCGCATTTCGCCGTTTGAACTGGAACCGGGCTTTCCTGATGATGATCCTGAAAAAGAGCTTTCCTTTTGCGCTCCTGGTTTTATTAATGGCACAGTATAACCGTATCGATACGGTAGTGATTGAAAGGGTGCTCGGTGGAGATACCGGGAAAATACAGGCCGGGATTTACGCGCAGGCCTATCGTTTGCTGGATGCTGCCATGATGATAGCCTTTTTGTTTGCCGGGCTTTTGCTCCCGTTGTTCTCACGAATGATCAAACTGAATGAATCTATTGAAAAGCTTGTAAAACTTTCTTTTTCCCTTCTTTTTACCGTCAGTGTTATAGCTGCGGCCGGAACCTGGTTCTACAGCAATGAAATGATGTCGTGGCTTTATCCGCAGCACGAATCGGAAATGATGAATGCCTACCTGCAACGAATCGATGAATCGGGACATATTTTCAGGTTGCTGATGTTTTGTTTCATTGCCATTTCTACAACCTATGTTTTCGGCACCTTACTAACTGCCAACGGAAGCCTCAAACAGCTCAATATAGTAGCTGCATCAGGGGTTGTGATCAGTCTTGGGCTTAATTTTCTGCTTGTTCCCCGAATGGAAGCGATCGGTTCCGCCTGGGCAAGTTTGGGATCTCAGGGTGCTACGGCTATTGCACAGGTTATTCTGGCAGTTTATATCTTTAGGTTTCGGATAAATACACGATACCTGCTTGTGACACTTTTTTTCGCTACAGGCTCATTCATCTTGGGTTATGTAAGTACACTGGCCGGGTTTGACTGGCGGATGAATCTGTTGATGATGACAGGTGCCGCTTTTCTTTTATCCGTTTTGCTCCGTTTGGTAAATATCCCTGAGTTTGTGCGGATTATCAGGCAAAAAGGGGATTGAT
>JAGQVF010000317.1 GCA_020438135.1 Bacteroidales bacterium
ATCAATTACTGTTGATTTCTGTTCATTTAGCGACTTATCAAAATACGACAACATAAAGTCTCTTTTCTCTTTCTTTACGATGTAAAATCCTTCATCGTCCCATCCGGCAAGGTCATCAAATGTGTTTTTTTCAGACTCTTTTAATTCTTCACCCCAGACGATATTTACAACACTTTCGGAATATTGAGCAACCAGAATTACTGAGGTTAATAAACAAAGTACAGCTAATGCAAGCCTCTTACTTATAATCATATATTTCGGTTTTTATTGAAAAATTTTCAATTTCCAAGAATGAAACATTCAGGTAACTATTTTGAACCTTCATGGTATTGAATTTAACTTGTCAAATGTAGAATAAAATAGCTGTTGCGAAAACCATTCAGAAGATTTAGAGAAGTTCTAAATAGCAGATTCCAACAATGTTTGCCGACTGTTGTTAGCTTAAAAAGCAATACAATTTATGGAAATACATAACGCCCCCTTCAAAAACGCAGCCCTCACTACCATCCTGGTTGTTTCGGATATGCAAAAATCTAAAACGTTTTACCTTGATGTGCTGGGTGCTGAGCTGTTTCGCGAATACGGCGGTAATTCAGTCGTGTTGAAATTTCTCGGAAGCTGGATCCTGTTGGTAACCTCCGGCGAACCGACCGAAGACAAACCCGATACACATTTTGTTTCGCCTCAACATCCTGATAAAGTGAGCCATAGCTTTACCATCCGGGTGGAGGATTGCCGAAAATCCTATGATATTTTAAAGGTAAGAGGTGCTGAATTCATTACCCCTCCTTACGATTGGGGCGCAGAAATACGCTGTTTTTTCCGCGATCCTGATGGCCATTTGTTTGAGATCAGTGAATATAAAGGTGTTTGATCTGATTAAGTTTTTTCCAACATTTTTATCGACCAACATTCTCAACGCTTTGTTGTTATAAAATATGTGTCGAACAAATGATACAATGATTATGGCATGATCGATTGTCATTAAAATCTTAAAACAATTATGAAGAACCTTTCACTACTTTTATTACTATTTCCGCTCTTCCTCTCAGCTCAAATGGTCTTCCAGAAAGAGATCACATTCAATGGCAATATCGGCATCACCGATATGGCAAAACTGCCGGATGAAGGATTTCTGGCAACTGCCTTCACGAGCAATGCCACCCTTGATTCGACCCGTGCCGTGCTCATCCGCTTCGACTCGTTATTGCAACCCCTTTGGTGCAAAAGTTTCAACATGCAGGCTAAAGATGATTTCAGATGTATAACTCCTTCTGACAATGGAAATTTTCTGGTGGGTGGAACCAGCCGGTATGAATTTTCAAATGAAAACGGCTGCACCCTCTTCAAATTTGATGTTGATGGGAATGTGCTATGGCATAAGATGTACGACGGAAGTTACGATGATGCCACTATCGGGATATTTGACGGAGGGTCAGGAACCATCGACATGGTTGTAAGAAAAGGTGTTACAGGATCACCGGCCAAAATCATTCAAACGGATGCAGCAGGAAATCTAATGAACGATTACAGCGTCGAAACTACCAATTCTTTGTCGGGTGTACTACCAGATTGCGCTGCCACCGGTGGAACAGATAACCACTACATCGGAGGCACCGCCTTAAATGAAACCACCGGTAAATACATGTTTTTTTTAGCCAGGATAACCGATGCAAGCGTTACCTGGTATAAAGAATATGATTTTGATCGCGACGCCGGGTACCTTTATGATGTAGCAGTTCTTGCAGATGGTGAGATCCTCGCAACCGGCAATATTACTTCGGAGAATAGCCCAAACAACAATTCAGCAGCGGTGATGAAGGTGAACGCCGGAACAGGAAATATAATTTGGGCAAAAGAGATAAAGCAGTCTAACGACTACAACATTACATCTTACGAAGTTGCTGAAAATTCGAATGGTGAGTTATTTGCAATGGGCCGGGCCAACACTGATTTTGGTGTGGAAGGATATGTTTGTAAAATGGATGCCTCCGGTAATGTGATCTGGGCCCGCGAATACGGCGACGGACCTTACGAGAACATAGGCTTTGCACGGGAAGTTGGTGGAAACAGAATGCTGTTTTCCGGCAAAATGGGAAGCGACCAGGGACCTTATTTTATCCAGGCCGACGTTGACGGATCCACTCCGTGTTTAACATCATTGCTCGGTTGTGTTTCTTCCGATATTTCAGAAACTATCTACTCACCGGCAATTATTTTGGATAATCCCGATTTAACAGCAGTTTCATTACCTCTGACAACGAATAATCTTAATCTTGGGGAGAATGTGGTTTGTTCGGGAATTGT
>JAGQVF010000318.1 GCA_020438135.1 Bacteroidales bacterium
CTTGGTGGTGAAGTGGGGGATTTTGGTTTTGGGATGGACAATTTTCAGCGTGTTGAAGAATTTTCTGATCCGGCATCCTCACATCAATATTATATCAACGATGATAAGCGACGGTTTACCAGAAATACCTACGAAGTGAACGGAAATATCAGGAAGGTTTTTGATTCGGATGACCATACCCTGAATTTGTATGCCCGTTACGGGAATCGCGGAGGAACGGAAAAACAAAACAAAACCGAATATGATACCGATGCTTCCTGGAATCGGGATGACAGTGAACCATTTAAACTCCGAACTGATGAGAGCGGTCCTTCCGATAATGTAAGGGTTGAACTCGATTATGCAAGACCGGTTGGCCGGAATAAGGGAAAAATGGAAGCCGGATACCATTTTCGAAACGATTCCGACATCGAAGATTACATCCTCGAAACCTATAATTACGGTACTGGAGCCTGGGAAATTGATCCCAACTACACCAAAAACACAAGGTATGTCAGAAACATTCATGCCATCTACGGAATGTTCAGGAATTCCTATAAATCACTTGAATACCAGGTCGGGTTGCGTGGGGAATATACCTACAGAAACCTGGATGTAACAAATACCGGTGAAAATTCGCTGGTCGACCGTTTCGATTTTTTCCCATCTGTTCATGCGGCATACAAGCTTAGCGATGAAAATCAACTGATGGCCAGCTACAGTCGAAGAATTGACCGCCCGCGGGGCTATTTCCTGGAGCCTTACACTACTTATGTAGATGAAAACACGCGGCGGCAAGGGAATCCCGACTTGTTGCCTGAATATACCGATTCGTATGAGATCGGCTATTTGCGTACGCTTCCGGCAGGTAATGCTTCGGTTGAAGCTTATTTCCGGACAACCGACAATGAAATTACAATGATCCAAAGCGTAGACCCGGAGACCGGCATTTTATATATGCAGTTTCAAAACCTGAATAACGAACAGTCGTTGGGTGTCGAAGGTTCCTTTATTTATGATTTTACCAAATGGTACAATCTGAATTTGTCGGGTACCTATTATAATTACAGGCTTGACGACCGCCGCACAGAGAGCGGTTCAGATAATGTGCTTACAAGCAACAACTGGGATTTGCGGTTTATCAACTCGTTTAAATTAAAAACAAACACCCGGTTTCAGTTGAACTTTTCTTACGAAAGTCCGTCGGTGGAAGCACAGGGCAGGGAAGAGGAAGAGTACTATTTTGACTTTACGGTGCGTCAGGATTTTTTCAAACGCAGTTTTAATGTCACTTTCGAGGTGGAAGACATTTTCAGTACCCGCGAAGACATTGAACATACCTACGGTGAAAACTTTTATGTGTATGAATACCGTAAGCGCGAGTCCCCGATATTTACCCTCACCCTGAGTTACCGGTTAAACAACTTCAAACAAAAACAAACACCCGGCGGAGGCGATATGGGCGGTGAGATGTAGTAGGAGTTTTAGCGACAAAAACTGCCCACTGCCCACTGCCCACTTCCTACTCCCCAAGCAATCCATCTTTCACACGCTGTTTTTCGAGCAGGTTGATGTCGCCGCGAGAGTCGATGCATTCCATGATCTTTTTTTTGAATTTCCAGCAGGTCATATGGCGCAGGTTAATCTCTTCCGAAATTTTAACGGATGAAATATCAGGATCATGACAAACGAGGTAAGTGATCCTGAAGGCTTCCGTAAGTGGAAATTTACACTTATGAAAAATGGTATGGGCCGTGGCTGATTCTTCTGTTTTGCAGCGTGTACATCTTCTCGAATACGGTTTTTTGCCCTTGCAGAAATTGGTATGTCCGCACTTTCGGCAGACAAAACCTTCCTTCCATTTTTCTTCTGCCAAATAGTCCAGGCATTTGTCCTCCGTGTCGAAATGTTTCTCGAACGCTATCGTACCGATGTTTTTAAATACCTGTTGCATGTTATTTCAAAATAATATTTTACGTCAAACTGTCAGTTGGAATAATATTTGACTGCAAATTTACAAAAAGTGATATTTAAGCGATAATTATTCGAAAATTTTTTTACTTTTGCACCGTTTTAAATATTCACTTCTTGAAACAAACTATGTATATGAAAAAATTCAGTTTAATCTTTTTAGCCCTTCTTTTTGTTGGTGTGGCGAAACTCAGCGCACAGGACGGAGACGCAATCAAACCTGAGCACCTGACGGTTGAGACTTTTAAATCGAAAATTTACGATTATGAAAAAAATCCAGAAGAGTGGGTATTTGAAGGTGACAAGCCGGCCATAGTCGATTTTTATGCCGATTGGTGCAAGCCTTGTAAACTTATTGCCCCCATCATGGAAGAGCTTGCCAATGAATATAAAGGACAGGTGAATATTTATAAAGTAAACACCGAGCAGCAACGCGAATTGTCGAGGGTTTTTGGTATACGCAGCATCCCGACGGTTTTGTTTATCCCCGTAGAGGGAAAACCGCAAATGTCGCAGGGTGCATTGCCCAAAGAGACTTTTAAACAAGCCATTGATGAATTTCTGCTGGGCAAAAAGAAAGATCAGTAATCCGATATGAAAAAGATATTTTTATACAGTGTATTGGTGTTGTTGATAGGAATGGTTTCCTGCAACAATACAGACAACAGCGGAGCAGAAAGTACTGCTACTGCCAGCGCCGGAGATCAATCGGTTCCGGGCGACCTCAAACCGCAACATCTCACTGCCGAAGAGTTCCGCGAAAAGGTGTGGGACTACCAGGCCAATCCCGAGGAATGGGTTTACAACGGTGAAATTCCATGTGTGGTCGATTTTTATGCCGACTGGTGCAAACCTTGCAAAATGGTGGCACCCATCATGGACGACCTTGCCGATTATTACGAGGGACGCGTACTCATTTATAAAGTGAATACCGATGAGCAGCGCGAACTGGCAACGGTTTTCCAGGTGCGCAGCATCCCATCTATCCTGTTTGCCCCCGGCGAAGGACAACCTGCCATGCAGGCCGGAGCTATGTCAAAAGAGCAATACATCGACATCATCGATGAATTTGTATTAAAAATCAATAAAACAGAGAACAATAAAAGCGAATCATAAAAAATGGAACATTTAACAAAACAAACTTTTTTCGACAAAGTATTCAATTACGAACAAAACAAAGAGTGGAAATTCGAAGGTGACAAACCCTGTATCATCGACTTTTATGCCGATTGGTGCCAGCCCTGTAAAATGGTGGCCCCCATCCTCGAAGAACTTTCTGACGAGTACAAAGGCCAGATTGATATTTATAAGGTAGATACCGAAGCTGAGCAGGAACTTGCTGCAGCATTTGGTATTCGCAGTATACCGTCGTTATTGTTCGTCCCCAAAGACGAACAACCGCAAATGGCTATGGGAGCATTACCAAAAGAAACCTTCAGGCAGGTGATCAACGACGTGTTGCTTAAACAAGCCAAAGAAGCAAATTAACATAACTTTTTATAACAGTGTAAAAGGTGTTGCCGGAGGGGTGACACCTTTTTTTTGAAAATCCAAAATCCAAAATCCAAAGGCCAAATAAATTCCAAATTTCAAAATGAAAAAATCTCAAACTTTCTACAGCCCGATTGCGATTTCAATGTTTGGAAATTGAGATTTAAGAATTGTGTTTTGTTTGATATTGATAATTTGAGTTTTTAATTTTTGGAAAGCAAATGTCAATTTTTCCAAAATTCCATTTTTCCATCATTCCAACCAACTTGATAACAGTTCCCAATAAAATACATCTCACCCCATTAGCGATTTCGATGTTTAGGGAATTGAAATTTTGGTATTGAAGATTATTTGTAATTTATCATTTGCAATTTGTTTATTTTGACACTGATGTC
>JAGQVF010000030.1:0-842 GCA_020438135.1 Bacteroidales bacterium
AAAGGTTTAAAAAGTGAAGAAGTGCTCTATATGGGCGACGATCTGCCCGATTACAAAGTGATGCAGGTGGCAGGTCTGCCTTGTTGCCCCTCCGATGCGAGTCCTGAGATCAAAGCCATTTCGAAGTATATTTCGCATCAGCCCGGCGGTCGTGGTTGCGTAAGAGACGTAATTGAACAAACCATGAAAGTACAGGGAAAATGGATGACCGACGATGGGTATAGCTGGTAGAGGGATTGCTGAGCGAACTGAAGTACCGACGTTTCGGGACAAATTGGTTAAATGGTTACATTGATAAATGGCTGAATTGCTGAATGGTTGCGTTTCTGAACTTACCGTTGTCCGCTTTTATTGGGATTGAATTTAAAAATTTATGTACAATGGGGAATTTGCTTCACTAAAATCTAATCAATTTAGTCAATCCAAATTATAGTCAATAATAACTTGCTTGCATACCTGAAAATACTCCGCCCTGTAAACCTCCTGATCATCATTCTGACCATGGGATTGTTGCGGTTTTGTGTGATCGAACCGTTTTTTGCATTGGGAAATGCCACCCCGGCAATGGATTATTTCGATTTCGGATTGTTGTTGCTGGCCACATTGCTGATTGCCGCAGGTGGTTATGTGGTTAACGATTATTACGATACAGCCATCGATCAGGTGAATAAACCCGCAAAGACCATCGCCGGAAAAACCATTCCTTTAAAAAAAATAAAAACCTATTACGGTATTTTAACCATGTTGGGATTATTGACCGGATTGTGGCTTGCCTACCGGATCGACTACTTTTTGCTGGCATTGATCTTCCCGGTTGTGGCCATCATGTTGTGGTATTATTC
>JAGQVF010000030.1:927-4159 GCA_020438135.1 Bacteroidales bacterium
CCGAAATGTTCGCCCTTTTGGCCAACCCGGTGAAATATGTTGAGGTGATCAACCAGGTGAAAATAGTGGGATGGATCACCCTGGCTTACACCCTTTTTGCATTTTTGGTAACCCTTGTTCGGGAAGTTTTAAAAGATATTGAAGATATGCAGGGCGACAGCGCCCATGGGTATAGAACCCTACCAATCGTTTCCGGGATACGGAAAGCGCGTGCCATTGCTGCAGTGGTTGCCGCATTGGTTATTTTGGCTCTTGGAATTTTCCAGTATTATCTCTACCTGCAGGGTTTTACGTTGGTTTTCTGGTATTTATTGATTGCCGTTCAAACCTTGCTGCTGTATCTTATCTATCAGACATTGCAATCGCAAACCAAAGAAGATTTTAACTTTGCCAGCAATGTTTCGAAAATTATCATGCTTGCCGGCATTTTGTCGATGCAGCTATTTTACATCAGCTTATGATCATTCACGATATTCAGAAAAAATATAAGATCATCCTCGCGTCGCAATCGCCACGGAGGCAGCAACTTTTGAAAGGACTGGGATTGCAGTTCGATGTGCAACCCCTGGATGTGGATGAAACCTGGCCGGCACATTTAAAACACAAAGAAATTGCCGTTTACCTGAGTGAGTTGAAAGCCCATGCTTTTGACCTTTCCACCTGTAGAAATTGCCTGGTCATTACCGCCGATACCATCGTATGGCTGGATCAACAGGTAATGCCCAAACCAAAAGATCGTGATGAGGCTTTTGCAATTCTGAGCAAATTATCGGGGAGGGAACATGAGGTGATCACCGGTGTAACCCTGCGGACTACTGAAAAAACAGAATCTTTTTGTTCGATCACAAAAGTGTTTTTTAAGGAGCTTTCGGAAGCTGAGATCGATTATTACATCAGGGAGTTTCAACCTTTCGATAAAGCGGGAGCATACGGTGTTCAGGAGTGGATTGGTTTTATCGGCATCGACCGGATTGAGGGTTCTTACTTTAATGTGGTCGGACTTCCGGTGAAAGAACTGTACGATGCACTGGAAAAAATAAAATAACCGGCACCCTTCCTAAACACGGAACGATGCCGGCGCCTGATATGTCTATTTTGTAATGATCACTTTTCGGGTTTCGATGGTATTCCCTTCCAAAACCAGGTAATACAATCCGGGTTCTGCATGGATACGGATCTTCTCGGTTGAACTTCTCACTTTCCGGTTCAATACTTCATTTCCCCGCACATCCATCAAACGGATGGTTTCAAAGCCATCCAGGTTGTTGACCGAAAACTGACTCCTTGCCGGATTCGGAAATACCATGGGTTCATCTACGCTGTTCAAATCAGCAATGCCTGTTGTAAGATTTACCGACTCGAGGGCCGATTCGCCCAGCATGTAAAACATTCCGTCGTATTGGGGCATCGCATTGTTATAATCCACATCAATATTAAACTCTTCATCTGTTTGCGACATGAACACCTTCCAGTTCATCCATTCTCCGAAAGTAAACCCTTCCTTGACAGGTGTTGCGGGGTTATCACCGTAAACAATGAGTTTCAAAGAATCATTGTCGGCCCAAACCACATTGCCGCCACATCTTTCCTGACCATTGTCCGAATAAAATACCCCGATCCAATCACCTTCATTCATAAATCCGGCTCCCTGAACCGACTGTGTGGGAATGTGAATGATGTGAGTCATCGGTGTGTGATGGTGGGTCCATCCTGCCGGGAAAAGTGCCGGATCTTCAATCACTACCTCCACCGGGCCTGCCGGAAGACTTTCGCCCAATTCATATACAGCAGAAACTTCATAAGAATAGATACCGGGATCAAGATTTAAATCTGTGTAATTGGTTTCGCTGATGAGCACACTATCGTTCAGTAAAACATCATTTCTGTAAATTCTGTAACCCAGGAAATTATTGGTCACTGAAAATTTATTGGCAGGAGCCGAAGCAATTTTTGCATTTTGTCCTGCATAGTCCGAAATAACTTTTGATTTCGGGGTTAACACCATCGACTCTCCGTTGTCATCAGCCACCGAACCCCTGATGTTCCAGTTGTACGACAATCCGTAATATGTGAGTGTTTCCCAGGTTACGCCGTCAAGGCTCAGCAGATCGCCGGAACCAGTTGCTGCGGGACCGGCATCAACACCGGCAGGAAACTGATCCTGGTTATGCGTAATTTTATAACCAATCCACAGGTAATCAACCGCATCGATCGAAATGGGCGTTGTGAGTTCAACATCAGTCCAGTCCAAAATTTCGAACCCGGCAACATCTTGTTCCAGCAGCAGGTTTTCGGCATTCTCGCCCGAATACACCATCAGTGTTACTTCCTCTGCGGGGTCCCATAAGATAAATCCGATCTTTTCAAGCATTTTGCCTGTGTAAGGAAGCAAATCCTGCGGTGTAAAGCGGGAGGCAACTTCAAATGTTCCTCCGCCTGATAAACCGATTGCCGTGTAAAATTCTTCACCGCTGAAAGTGAGATAATCACCGGAAGTCCCCGGTGGATACCAGGTCAGGTTCACAGTATTGCTGTCAGGCATGGCTGAAAGATCATTGGGAGGAGCCAGCCCTCCTGTTCCGGTCACGGGTAATTCCCAGGTTTCAAATGTGGCATAATCTTCAATGAACACAGTTGCCGGGAAAGAGGATAAATCGGTGGGAGTAAAAGCTACTGTCAACACCCCCGAGTCGCCCGGCATCAGCATATAGGTATTGAGTTGCGGTTGAAAATTGATCAGGTTTGAATAGGTAGAAAAAATCTCAACCGGGAAATTGCCGTCATTGATCACATATACCTGTTTATATTTCTGTTCCGAAACCGGGACCACCCCAAAATCAAGTGTATCAACACTGAAGGTTAACGATTTTTGCCCATCTACAACCAGATTTACCGGAAAGTTTACGAACGGATTGTTCTGATCGTTTACTTCAAAAACAACATTCTGATTGTACACCCCATTGATCAATCCTTCAGAATTAAGTGTGATTTGAATGTCCTGCGGATCGCCCACCTCCACAAATCCGGAGGCGGGAGTCACAGTCACCCAATCCGGTTTGGAAGCTATTTCCCATTCCAGATCGATAAAGCCATTGTTCGCTAAAGTTAGAGTATTCACCGACAATTCTGAGCCTGTTAAGGTATCGGTGATACTTTCAGGATCAAATACCAGTTGCGGCGAACCCACCTGAACCATTTTGGTGGTTGGGTCGCTTTCGCCGATATCATACAC
>JAGQVF010000319.1 GCA_020438135.1 Bacteroidales bacterium
GACCTTGCTTTGGAGAAGGTCAATGTTCAACGAAACTATTTGCCGGGATCCTGTGAACTCGACAATGCCGACACCGTTGCCCTCACAGTCAGGAATGTGGGCGACATGACAGAAAATTCAATTCCTGTTTCGCTCACGATAAACGGTGGGTCTCCTGTTTTTCAAAACTTTACGGAAACCCTGCTTCCGGGTGAATCGATTGATCTCATTCTGGACGGCGGCATCGACATTTCACCCAATGAACAAATTGATATCACAGCCTGGGTAGCTTCGTTTGACGATCAGAACCCGACAAACGATACCCTTCAATTGCCCGGCTTCAGGTTGAATGATCTGCTTGTTGACTTTGAAGCAGATGAAGATATAAGCGGCTGGTCGCAGGAAAGCGTGATGGGTACAAACACCTGGGAACTCATTGAAGATGCTGATCTTTCCTATTCCGGAGATTTTTGCTACGGCATCCGCACCGATCAGGGAACCAACGACGATTATCTCTATTCGCCCTGTCTGCATCTGGAAGCCAACACCTGCTACACGATTTCTTTTTACTATAGAAGCCGGTTTTCGACTGAAAACCTGGATGTTTTCCTGGCAACAGACCCTGTTCATACCGCAGTAATGGATACCCTTGTGGAACTGCCAAATTTCAACAGCAATGAATACCTTTTCCAGGAATCCGTATTTAATGTTGAAACAACCGGAGATTACTACCTGACCTGGCATACCGATGGACCACAATCAGGTCGGTATTGGATATACATCGACAATATTACCATCTATGAGAACGATCTCGGACCTGAAGCTACCATTGATTATGCAATCCTCGACCGGGAAGTGGCATTTACTTCGGAAACATCAAACACAACATATATCTTATGGGATTTTGGTGACGGAAACACTTCCTCAGAACCAAATCCAAGCCACACTTACATGGATGAAGGAACCTACACAGTTACCTTTACGGCTTCAAATGACTGCAATCAAATTATTATCGAAGAGCAGATCACCATCGATTGCCCGGTGGAAGCATCCTTCACTTTCAGCATGCCCGACGATCCCAATGTGGTTGAATTTATAACCGATTCTGAAGCATCCGGATATCTTTGGGATTTCGATACAGATGACATCTCTTTCCTGCAAAATCCGGTTTATACCTATACCGTAATTGGAGATTACAATGTACAGCTTACGACCATGAACGGTTGTGGAATCGACAGTATCACTCAAACTGTGACCATTCTCGAAATCGGTTTCGAGGAACTATCAGCTGAAGGCACTGTTGCAGTTTTCCCAAACCCGGTAACAGATCAATTGCAAATTCGAAACAAGATACATTCAAATCTGATGATTCAGTTGAAGGATATCACAGGAAAGATACTGGAAACGGGAGTTCTTCACGCTACCGAAGAATTGATCCTCGATGTTCATAAGTTGTCTTCAGGCGTTTATTTGCTTGAGATATCAAACGGGCATCAGGTCATTAACCGCAAATTCATTAAGAAATAAATAGTAATTTTGATAATCTTTGCCATTACTTTTAAATCACAAATACGAAACAAGATGATAAAACAATTCAACCTTTTGCTGGGACTAGCTTTCCTGCTTGTCAGTGGAATACAGGCACAGGATCTGAGCACAAAACTTCAGCTTGACCCATCCATCAAGTATGGTAAACTCGACAACGGATTTACCTATTACATTAAACACAACGAAGAACCGGAAAACCGCATGGAAATGCGACTCGTTGTAAACGCCGGATCGGTACTCGAAAATGATAGTCAGCAAGGCATTGCCCACCTGCTGGAACACATGTGTTTTAACGGGACCGAACATTTCGAAAAATCTGCCATCGTTGACTTTATCGAATCTACCGGTGTAAAATTCGGTCAGCATCTGAATGCCTACACCAGTTTTGATGAAACCGTTTACATGTTGCAAATGCCCGTTGATCGCACAGGGTTGGTCGATACGGCTTTCCTTATCATGGAGGACTGGGCGCACAATGTTTCGCTTGAATCGGAGGAGATCGATAAGGAAAGAGGTGTGGTTATCGAAGAGTGGCGACTTGGCCTGGGAGCGGATGAACGTATGCGTCAGCAATATTTTCCCGTGCTGCTGAAAGGATCGAAATATGCCAATCGGGTTCCCATCGGTAAAAAAGAGATCATCGAAAATTGCCCTTACGACACCATCCGTGCTTTTTATCACGACTGGTATCGCCCTGATCTGATGGCAATGATCGTGGTTGGCGATGTGGATCCGGCAGCAATGGAAACGAAGATCAAAGAACATTTTGCACATATCGAAAACCCGGAAAATGAACGCAAACGGGTAGAATTCAGCATTCCGGATAACAAGGAACCATTAATCGCGGTGGCCACCGATGAGGAAGCCACCTATTCGATGACAGCGATATTTTATAAACATCCGCGGGATATTAAAACCACCGTTGGCGATTATCGCGATCTGCTGAAAGAAAGGTTATACAACGGAATGGTGAATGCCCGCCTGGCAGAGATCATGCAAAAGCCAACCGCACCGTTTATGTATGGATACACCGGTTATGGTGGGTTTTTTGGCAGAACGAAAGAAGCGTATAACTCTTTTGCAATTGCAAAACCAGGTCAGATCAGGGAAGCTATTGAGGTGATGGCCGAAGAGAACGAGCGGGTTGAAAAATTCGGTTTTGTTGCAACGGAATTCGAAAGGCAAAAACAGGAATTGCTCCGGAGTTTTGAGAAACAATACAACGAGCGCGACAAAATGGAATCAAAGGCGCTGGCAATGGAATATGCCTATAATTTCCTCGGTGATGAACCGGTTCCGGGAATTGAAGCCGAATACGAAATGGCCAAAGCGCTGGTGCCGGGCATAACACTCGACGAAATGAACCAACTGGCAGAAAGGTGGATCACAGATGAAAACATTGCCATATTGGTAACGGCTCCTGAAAATGAGGATGTAAAAGTACCGACCGAAAAAGAAATCCTTGAAGCCCTGAAATCAGCACAGGGAAAAGATCTTCAACCCTATGTTGATAACGTTTCGAGTGAGCCGCTGATCCCACATGAAATAAAAACCGGGGAAATCGTCAACATCGAATCCAAAGGAGAATATGAACACTGGAAACTGAGCAACGGCGCCGAAGTATTCATCAAACCGACTGATTTTAAAAACGATGA
>JAGQVF010000031.1:0-857 GCA_020438135.1 Bacteroidales bacterium
TTCAGCAAATGTTTTCGACCGAAGGGATGGTGGCTTCATTTTTTGTGAAAATGCTCAACAGCAATTTAAAAAACAGCTATGCCGATACATCGATCCTGAAGCTTTTTTCATCTGCTGATATAACCCCTGAAGAACTTAAAACCACTATTGATCCCATCGAAAATCACTACATAAAGATCTTTTATGTAATTCATCAGCATGTTGATCATTCGCTGACTGAAAAATCACAATTGATCGATTTTGTTGCAGGGTACAGGAAAGAATTTCCTGCTGAAGCCCGGGTTGTTGATTCGATTTTCCGCGACTGGTCGGGTCATGATTATCCGGTTGATGCGGGCCCTGAACTTTGGATCACCCATCCGGATCATGAACACGGTATTTTGGTTATGGATCAATTCGGAGGCATATCGGTTCCTTATTATACTTTTAACCTGAATGCGGCTACAGAAGCTGATTTGCTGACATTTGACGAATTCAGTGAAAAGTCCGCCTTTACGATCATCGACCATATCCGGAATCACGGCCCGTTGAAAAATTATGAAGAGATTGCAAACATTGAAGGTATTTCAGAAAATGAGGCTAATGTGCTGATCGGGAATAAATTTGATCCCTCATTTTTTGAGCATTTGGATGGTTATAAACTAAACCTCACGATCGGAAGTTTATTCGAAAAAGCGATCATCCACATATCGACACTTATTGCGGCATGGTTCATTGTGGTTTTAGTTCTTTCTGTCACTCTTTACCGAATTGCTTTCCGGCAAAAATTTACTTTGCGAGCCGGTATCTGTTTATTCCTTAAATGCCTCCTGTTTTTCATTATTGCGCTGGCCTGTCTTATTTTAACAGCCGAAACC
>JAGQVF010000031.1:976-8085 GCA_020438135.1 Bacteroidales bacterium
CAATGGGATATTCGTTGGTATAGATCAGAAGGAATAGGTTACTTCAGCGATTTTTTTCAGCAGCGACTGATCATCCTCGATGGCGTTTCCAACAACGATCACGTCAGCACCGGCTTTGAAGATGTCGGATGCAAGTTCCGGGGTGCGTATACCGCCACCAATGATAACCGGGATGTTAATGTTTGCACTAACCCTTTCGATCATCGAAAGGGGGATTGCATGTTGCGCACCACTTCCACCATCCATGTAGATAAGTTTTAATCCGAGCATTTCGCCGGCAATCGCTGTCGAAACTGCGATGTCATCTTTATCGCGGGGAATGGGCATTGAATTGCTCATGTAAAGTGCTGTGGTCGACCGGCCGCTATCGATCAGCATGTAACCGGTTGGCAGGATCTCGAGTCCGCTTTTACGCAGGTAGGGGGCAGCGATCACATGTTTACCAATCAGCAGGTCGGGGTTGCGGCCGGAGATCAATGATAAAAGTAAAATGCCGTGTGCCTGCGGATCGATCTGTAACTCATCGCCCGGAAATATCACAACCGGAATATTGCAGTTTTCACGGATCACTCTGATCGTTTCGCCAATATTTCCTTTCGACAGCAAACTTCCTCCCACCAGAAAATAGGAAACCATGCTCTCGCGGGCAAGGGTTACCAGGTCAATCAGCCGTTTGCCATTGTATTTGTCCGGATCGACCAGAACGGCAAACTTCTTTTTGCCATCAGAAAAGGAAGAATAGAGGTTCATAGATATATCAATCTCCGTGAGGTGCAAAAATAAGCTAAAGTTGGCTAATATTCAAAAACCGGCAGTAAACAAAAAGGCATTGATCGCTTAATATCACACAATCAATGCCTTAATCTTTAAAATGAATTTGTTAGTCTTCCTGTGCTGCCAGAAAGCGTTCTGCTTCCAAAGCCGCCATACATCCGGTGCCGGCTGCGGTTACCGCTTGCCGGTACACTTTATCCTGTACATCACCGGCAGCAAACACACCCGGAATTTCGGTGGCTGTGCTATCGGGTTTGGTGATGAGGTATCCGGTTTCGTCCATCATCAGCTTGTCAACGAAAAGTTCCGTGTTGGGTTTATGTCCAATGGCAACGAAGAAACCATCGATGTCGATTTTTTTCTCTTTCCCGTTTGTGATATCCGTAAGGACCACACCTGTCACTTTTTTGGCAAACCCTTCGGTTACGCCCGTAATTTCTTTTGGAACATGGTTCCAGATAACTTCGATATTCTTGGTGTTGAATACCCTTTTTTGCATCGCTTTCGAAGCGCGTAGTTCATCGCGACGGTGCACGAGGTAAACCTTGCGACACAGTTTGGCCAGGTAGGTAGCTTCTTCGGCTGCCGTGTCGCCGCCGCCTACAACTACTACGTCTTTTCCTTTATAGAAATAGCCGTCGCAGGTGGCACATGCAGAAACCCCATACCCATTGTATTCAGCTTCCGAAGGGAGGCCCAGCCATTTGGCAGTTGCTCCGGTGGATATGATCACAGTTTCCGCTTCAATCACTTTTCCATCATCCGCTTTGGCGATAAAGGGTCGTTTTGACAGATCAATCTCAGTGATCATTCCCCAGCGAACATCGGATTCGAATCGTTCGGCCTGTTTTTTAAAATCTTCCATCATTTCGGGACCCTGGGTGCCTTCGGGGTAACCCGGATAATTTTCAACTTCAGTAGTAGTGGTCAGTTGTCCACCCGGTTGAAGACCCTGATACATCATCGGTTTCAAATCGGCACGTGCGGCATAAATAGCAGCCGTATATCCTGCAGGTCCTGATCCAATGATCAAACATTGGGTTTTTTCTGTGTTTTCGCTCATTCGTCTATGTTTTTGTATTTATTTACCTGATAAAATCGAACAAATTTATAAAAGTTTGGAGCGTGCTGATCGAAAAATATGCCAACACCCTATCAAGCTGTTTATTTATAGAAGTTTCTAAATAAGGACTGCCAATTTGACTTTTTTGGTCCAAAATATTTCGTTTTTCACTCACCGTAAAATTTCGTTAGCTGATCCGGAAAAATGCGAGGGCAAGTGTAGCGGATGGAACGATATTTTAAATGTTGATACTTAGATATTTATAAAGGGGATTTATGACTACAGAAAATCTTATTTACAAAACTTGGTTAATAAAAAAATAAATTCTACTTTTGCAGCCCAATTTTCGAGAGGGTAAAAAAATAGAATTAAAATAAAAAATTCGATGGATACTTTAAGTTACAGAACGGTCAGTGCCAACAAAGAAACAGTGAATAAGGAGTGGGTCCTTATTGATGCACAGGATGAGGTATTGGGCAGAATGGCCTCGATCGCAGCGAAATTCCTGCGCGGCAAGTACAAAACCAATTTCACTCCGCATGTTGATTGTGGCGATAATGTGATCATTATCAATGCTGATAAATTCAAACTGACCGGTAACAAATTGGATCAGAAGGAATACGTGAGGCACTCCGGATACCCAGGTGGACAGCGGACCCGGACTGCACGTGAATTGTTGCAGAAACATCCTATCGGTGCAGTTGAAAATGCAATCCGCGGAATGTTGCCAAAAAACAGGTTGGGACGTGATCTTTTCAGAAACCTGTTTGTATATGCAGGAAGCGAGCATCCACACGAAGCTCAGAAACCGAAAAAAATTGATCTGACAAAAATTAAATAGTAGATAATGGAAGTAATTAATAAAATCGGCAGACGCAAAACAGCGGTTGCACGTGTTTATTTTTCTGAAGGAAGTGGCAAAATCACTGTCAACGGACGGGATTATAAAGAATATTTTCCACTTCCTACTTTGCAGTACGTTGTAAACCAACCGATGATCATTACCGAAAATACCGGTAAATTCGATATTAAAGCCAATCTGGATGGTGGCGGTATCAATGGTCAGGCCGAAGCTCTCAGGCTTGCCATCTCCAATGCCCTGGTTGAACTTAATGCCGAATATCGTTCACCACTTAAGGTGAAAGGTCTTTTAAGAAGGGACCCACGGATGGTGGAACGTAAAAAGTACGGTCAGAAAAAAGCCCGTAAGAAATTCCAGTTTAGTAAACGTTAAGAAGATATTAGATAGATGTTTAGTATCTAAATTGCCAGGACCAGAATTGATTAATGAATTCTTGGTAATTGTGAGATTGAAAGTTTAAAATCTCTCAATCAAAAACAAAAACCATCAATATCAAACTGCTACCTGGCAATTGCAGTTAAATCAAGAATGTAAACATTAAATTAAAATGGCACGAACAACTTTTAATGAATTATTGGATGCAGGTGTTCATTTCGGTCACCTGAAAAGAAAATGGAACCCCAACATGGCTCCTTACATATTTATGGAGCGAAACGGAATCCACATTATCGACCTTTACAAAACCTCCGCTAAAATTGAAGAAGCGGCATCGGCTGTAAAACAAATTGCAAAATCAGGTAAAAAGATTCTGTTTGTTGCAACAAAAAAACAAGCCAAAGACATTGTGGCAAGCCATGTTAAGTCGGTTGGAATGCCCTACGTTACAGAACGTTGGCCGGGTGGAATGCTAACCAATTTTGCTACCATTCGTAAAGCCGTACGTAAAATGGCTTCTATCGATAAGATGATGACAACCAACAGTTATCAAAATCTTTCGAAAAGAGAAAGGTTGCAGGTTCAACGTGAAAGGGCAAAACTGGAGAAACAACTCGGTAGTATTGCCGATCTTAATCGCTTGCCTTCTGCATTGTTTGTTGTGGATATCAATAAAGAACACATCGCTATTGCTGAAGCCCGCAAACTGAACATCCCAACTTTTGCAATTGTGGATACCAATTCGGATCCGACCAAAGTTGATTTTCCAATCCCGGCAAATGACGATGCTTCGAAATCGATTGACCTGATCACCAAACTGATGGTAAAAGCTTGTGAAGAAGGCCTGGTTGAAAGAAAACTTGATCGGGATAAAAAAGCCCAGGAAAAAGAAGATGATGAAGATGCAATCCAAATTAAATCGCAATCGCTTGAGGATGCTGAAAACGATGAGGACGAAGAAGACAGAAGGAGAATGAGAGCCAAAGCGGTTAAAGTGAAACTGGATGACGAAGAGGATGATAATGACGAGGAAAAGAAAGAGAAAAAACCGAAAAAAGTCGTTACAAAATCAGGGAAACGTCCCATTAAAAAATAATGAAGTTTTAAACCTTTTATAAGAAAAACATAAAATGGCAAATATTACAGCAGCAGAAGTTAATAAACTGAGAAAAATGACCGGTGCCGGTATGATGGATTGTAAAAAAGCATTGGTTGAATCTGAAGGTGATTTTGATAAAGCAATCGATATTCTCCGTAAAAAAGGACAAAAAGTTGCCAGTAAAAGGGCCGATAAAGAAGCAAATGAAGGTATCGTTTTGGCAAAAACCGATAGCAGCGAAAAATATGCAGCCGTGGTAAAAATCAGTTGTGAAACAGATTTTGTTGCTAAAAATGAAGAGTTCGTTGATTTTGTCAATAAAGTGATGGATACAGTATTGGAAGAAAAGCCGGCTGGTATTGAGGAACTGAAATCCTTGAAATTAAATGATCACACCATCGAAGAAAGCTTGACTGAACTTGTCGGGAAAACAGGTGAAAAAATGGAAATTGCAGGATTTGAAAGCATCAAAGCTGAAAAAACATCCGCTTACAACCATATGGGCAATAAGCTGGCTACCATTCTTGGTTTGAATAAAGCTGCCGATGGAAGCGGTGATATTGGTCACCAACTTGCTATGCAGGTTGCTGCTATGAACCCGGTTGCTGTCGACAGAGACAATGTGCCACAGGAAGTGATCGATAAAGAGTTGGAGATTGGCAAAGAACAAGCTCGTGCCGAAGGTAAACCTGAAAATATGCTGGATAAAATTGCTCAGGGTAAATTGGGAAAATTCTTTAAGGAAAGTACCCTTATGAGTCAGGATTTTGTCAGGGATACAAAAATCACAGTTGGCGATTATCTGAAACAACAGGATCCGGAATTAAAGGTTACCGGATTTTACAGGTTAATGCTGGGTGAATAGTAGAAAATACACATGATACCTGAGGCTGCCATTTTGGTGGCCTTTTTTTATGTCTGCGTTCCAACATAAAATAGGTTGCCTTAAAAAAACCGGAATCTCAATGAAATCCCGGTTTTTAACTTTTCCGTAAGGAAAAAGTTGACCAAACTGTAAGGTAAAGTAGTAAGGTGTTATTTATTGAGTTCTTGTTTAACTATATCAGATATCATTTTATTGTCGGCTTTGCCAGCTAGCTTTTTACTTGTCAAACCCATCACTTTTCCCATATCTTTCATCGACTCTGCACCTGTTTCCTGCATAATGCCAATAATAACTTTCCTGATCTCATCTTCACTCATTTGTTCAGGAAGGTAAGCTTCGATAACTGATAATTGATAATTCTCTTCATCTGCCAGGTCGGCCCGACCCTGCTCGGTGTATAGTTCGGCCGAGTCACGGCGTTGTTTCACAAGCTTCATCAACATCTTCATTTCTTCCTGCTCACTCACTTCTGCACCATGGCCTTTTTCTGTTTTTGCAAGAAGAATGGCAGACTTAACCGCTCTCAATGCTTCAAGCCTTTTTTTATCTTTCGCCAGCATCGCTTTTTTAATGTCGTCGTTGATGGTTGTTTCAAGGCTCATTTTTATTCAGTTTCAAATTATTCATTTAACAATTTTCGTCATTCCGGCCAACCCAGTCAATTTAGTCAATCCAATCAATTTTCATTTCAATCCACATTATCATGCAAAAATGAATTCCCTCTCACTTCTCCCTTATTATCTTCACCTTCACTCAATGTGAAACGGCTGATGGCAGAATCAGAAGAGTGTTTGGTTTCAGGAAGTTCAACGTTTCTTCGAATGTAGGCGGGTGTTTTTTCCATCTCCTCAATCTCACGTGGAGACCGGAGTTTAACACTCAGGTCTTTCAGTTTCTGAATTCTTTCCTGTGATTTTTTTTCAATTTCATCACGTTCTACCGACATAAACTGAAATGACTCCTTTTTTTCTTCTTTATTAAAAAGATCTGCTTGTTTTGCTTTTATTTCTTCTTCAACCCGCTCTTCAATTTTCTCCTCATTGGGTTGATCGGCTGGTTTTTCGCGGCGAATTAATCTTATCCCACTTTCGGTTTCAACGTTAACTTCTTCTTTATCAGCATCGATGGTTTGCTGTTTTGGTTCAGCAATTTCTGTAGATTCTTTATCTTCCGGTGATAAAAGAGTGATCTCGTTGATCGGATGATTGATCCGTTGTTTCGGTTTGGGCAGTTCTTCTTTTGGCCCGATAGTTAAAACATGGGTTTTCCTTTCACGAACAGGTTCGCCAAATGTTAAATCGGACTTAAAACCGGTTGCTATAAGTGTTATGCTGATGTTGTTTCCCAACGTTTCATCCTTCCCGTTACCCCAGATGATCTCTGCATTCTGACCAGCCTCTTCCTGGATGTAATCTGTAATCTCGGTAACTTCATCCATGGTAAGTTCTTCATCTCCTGAAGCGAGGTAAAGCAATATATTATCCGTGCCTTTGATCTGATTGTCATTCAACAGGGGAGAGGCAAGTGCTTCTTCAACGGCTTTGATGGCCCGGTCTTCGCCCTCAGCAGTAGCTGAACCCATGATAGCCGTTCCGCTGTCCTTCATTACTGTTTTAACATCTTCGAAGTCGACGTTGATGTAACCTGTAACTGTAATGATCTCAGCAATACCTTTTGCAGCCACGGTAAGAATATTGTCGGCCTTTTGGAAAGCCTCCGAAAGTTTGAGATCGCCGTGCACTTCGCGAAGTTTATCGTTACAAATGATCAGCAATGAATCAACATTTTTTCTGAGCTCCTCAATTCCTGCATCTGCCTGCATCTTCCTTTTCCTTCCTTCAAAAGAGAAAGGAATGGTAACGATGCCCACGGTAAGGATCCCCATTTCCTTGGCTGTTCTGGCAATAACGGGTGCAGCACCGGTACCGGTTCCACCACCCATGCCGGCAGTGATAAACAACATCTTGGTATTTTTTTCGAGGATCTGTTTGATCTCTTCAATGTTTTCTGTAGCAGCTTCGCGGCCAACATCCGGAATGGAACCTGCTCC
>JAGQVF010000031.1:8141-9441 GCA_020438135.1 Bacteroidales bacterium
GCATCTGTGTTGCAAATAATGAAGTCAACACCTTGAATACCGGCCTGGTACATGTGATTAACAGCATTGTTTCCGCCACCGCCTACGCCGATGACCTTGATGATAGATGATTGATTTTTAGGCAGATCAAACTTAAGCATGTTACTCATATTTTTCTTTTAAAAGTATAGCTAATACATACGTAATAGCCTGTTCTACAAAGTATTTATCAACAAATTAGATGTTAATTTTTTCTCTTGTTTTGAAAAATGCTGACTTTCAGCAGGTAATATCCCTCCGGTTTTTTAAAGTTGACTTTGGCACGCCGCCAAAAGCCCTGCATTCAAGTGATTTAAAAAAATTGCAGAAATCGTTACACATCATCCTTTTCGAAAAAGTCCTGGATTTTCTTCAGAAAACTGGGTGGACGTTTACGATCTTCCTCCGGTTCCTCATGTTCAGGTGCAACTTCTTCTTCTACCTCAGGTTGTCCTGTTTTTTTAACTTCTTCTTTTTCATAGGTGGACATCTCTTTATAATACCTCTTGAGGCCTTCTATCACCAGTCCGATACCGGTTGCGTACATCGGGCTAGCCATTTCATCGGCAGTTTCGTTGGCCAGATGTTCGTTTGGATAACCGATCCGGGTATCCATACCGGTGATGAACTCGGTGAGTTGAGGAAGATGTTTGAGCAATGCTCCTCCTCCCGTCAAAACGATTCCTGCAATTAATTTTTTCTCATATCCTGAATTTTTGATTTCGTAGTACACATGTTCGATGATCTCTTCCATCCTTGCCTGAATGATGCTGGCCAGGTTTTTCAGGCTGATCTCCTTGGGTGGCCGCCCTCTTAGCCCGGGGATGGCAACGATTTCATCGTCACGGTTTTCGCTTGCCAGGGTCGATCCGAATTTCACCTTCAACTCCTCGGCATGTTTGCGAATGATGGTGCAACCCTCTTTGATATCTTCGGTGATCACATCTCCTCCAAAAGGAATTACGGCTGTGTGCCGGATGATCCCATCCTGGAAAATCGCAATGTCGGTTGTTCCACCGCCGATATCGACCAGAACAACTCCTGCCTCTTTTTCCTCTTCACTCAAAACTGCTTCTGCTGAAGCGATCGGTTCGAGGATCAGGTCCATCACTTCGAGGTTTGCCTTGGTCACACATTTATAAATGTTTTTGGCTGCTGTGGTTTGCCCGATGATAATGTGAAAATTGGCTTCGAGGCTGTTGCCCAGCATACCGACCGGCTCTTTGATTCCCTGCTCGTCATCTACAATATAATCCTGAGCGATCACATCGATGATCTCTTC
>JAGQVF010000320.1 GCA_020438135.1 Bacteroidales bacterium
GGAAGGACTTATGCGGCCTGGGTAAAATTTGCCCAGCCTTTTCCTGTGGTTTTTTCATATACCGATGATGGAGGCCAAAGCTGGAGCAGCCCGGTTTCGATCAATTCACCCGCGAACCGAAGTGCCGGTGGCGATGTAGCCATTGGAGCAGGGGGTGAAGTGTATGTTTGCTGGGCCGGTGTAACGGAAACTTCGCCGTTTAAAGAAATCCAGGTGGGATTTGCCAAATCCGCTGATGGAGGCGGACAATGGTCGGTTTATGAAAATGCATTTGCAGTAAATGGGATCACAGGGGTTCTTCCCGAAAAAGGAAACATCAGGGTGAACGGATTGCCGGCCATCGATACAGATACAACATCAGGCCCGTATCATGGAAACATCTACATTGTTACCGGCCAGAAAAACCTGGCTCCCTCAGGCAATGATCCGGATATCGTGTTGTACAGGTCTACTGATGATGGCGAAAGCTGGTCGCAGGGGATCCGGGTAAACCAGGACGCAATTAATAACGGCAAAATTCAGTATTTTCCATCTATACACGTAGACCGGTACGGAGCCATCAATATACTTTTTTACGATGACCGGAATACTTCAAGTGATTCCACCGGTGTTTATCTCGCCCGCTCAACGGATGCAGGCGAAAGCTGGACAGAGTTCGAAATTTCCGATCACCATTTTAAACCCGAACCGATCGGTGGATTGGGGCAGGGCTACCAGGGCGACAACATCGATCTCACATCTACCCCATCAACGCTTTGGCCTGTGTGGATGGACAATTCAAGTGGGTTATACCAAATATGGACCGCTCCTGTCGATTTTTCTGCGATCGGACAAATTGAAGAACAAAATAACGACTTGGGAAACAGGATTTCCATTGCACCTAATCCGGTTGTCAATTCCCTGCGGATCAGACTAAAATATATTCAAAACGAAACGGTTTCAGTGAATTTTTACAACCTGAATGGTAAACGGTTATACAGCGGGGAATTCATCGCCAGCTCTGAAATCCATCAAACGCATCAAATGGATTTACCGGATTTAATGCCCTTTAAGAGTGTTTTTTTGGTTGAAATTAAATCGGAAAAAGTGAAAAAAGTACAACGTGTTATCCGGGCTAGATAACTATCTGATCTTTACAATTTTTCCTGAGAAAACCATATCTTTTCCTTCGGAAAGCAGGCAGAAATAATACATTCCTTCTTCCAAATGTGACAGATCCATTTGCAAGACCCTGTCCGTAATTGTTGCAATATCCACGATCTTCCTGAACACAACCTTGCCTTTATTATCGTGTATTACAAGCTCGGATTTAGATTCGTGGTTGACAGTTTCAATTTCGAAAGAAAAATTGGTAAAACCGAATGTCGGATTGGGAAAGATTTGAAATCCGGAGCTCAGTTTTTCCTGCTCAACAAAAGTCGGGACAGGCGGTTTATAGCGGATCACAGCGCCTTCCTGCCCAACGCCGAACCCGTGCAGTGAATCGGGAAAACAAAGTTCGAAAATGGCGGTAGAGTCAGGCGTTTCAACCTGTCCCCAGGTATCGCCGCCATCCATCGAATATATCAGTTTCCTGCGTGGTCCGAGCGGGCACCATGCATCGGTTTCATTTCTAAAGTCGAGATCGTAGGCATTCCCGGGAAATCCGAGTTCTTCATAATTCCAGGTATCGCCGCCATCCGAACTCTTCATGATGGCCACCCCATAGCCAAAGTCGGGATCTCCTCCGGCAGCAATGATATTTTGCGGATCGAACATATGCACCCCATGCACTTCATCTGCCGGTGCATAAGCAGCATCTACGGGTGTCCACAGATTTCCACCATTGCCGGTGCGCCACATGGTTCCAGCAATATCAAACATACCACCTGCGGCAAATCCGTGATTTTCATCATAAAAGGTAATGTTCAGCACCGGAAAAAAAGCCAGTACAGTTGTGTCGATGGCGGCTTGTTCCCATGATCCTCCACCATCGGTGGTTTTTACCAATGCATGAGGCATTCCACCCATCCAACCGGTTAGCGAATCGAGAAATAAAATGCAGGTAATAAAAGTGTCATCTTCGGGATACTGATTGCTGCTCCATGATTCACCTCCATCCGTCGTACTGAGGATATCGGTATGGTAAGGCAAGGAAGAAAAATCGAAGGAAGAGGCCCAGCCCCGGTTATTGTCGAGAAAAAAGACGCTGAAGATTTCATTTTCTGTGCCGCTTTCCTGGAACTCCCAGTTGTTTCCACCATCGGCCGTATGCAGGATGATCCCTGAATCTCCAACGATCCAGCCATGCAGGCTATCAACAAAAAAAACCGATTTCAGATATTGAGAAGTTGGAACATATACTTTTTCCCAGCTTCCCTGCGAAAATGATCTGTGACCGATCATCAACAGAAACAAAATCAACGTATTATAAAAAATAACTTTTTTCAACGTAACTGATTATCATTCAAAGGTAGCTAAAATCACAAATATAAATCTTCAGGATACGGAACAAAAAACCCGATCTGACCGACCGGGTTCTGAAATATTCTTAGCTTAATAATATTGCTGTCGTGCCTCTTTATCGTAATAAACTTTTACGGGAGTAAATAAGTTAAAGTTCAGTGAGAAATAAAACACATTGGCCGAAAGTCCTTCATAGGGTTTAAATCCCGATGATTCGGTATAAGATTTATTATGAAATTCGCTGAGGTAATACTTGAATTTCAAATTACCTCCATACGGAAACTGAAATCCAACAAGAAAACCATGCTGAAAAGGCTCAACCCGATCGCTGAACCACACGGAAAATTTGTCCTTTTTTTCATCACGGAATGTTTTCTCCTTATAAAAGAAGGGGTATTCAACCTCGTATCCACCATACACAAAAAATCCATTCAGGTCGCCGATCTTAACGCCCAAAGGGATTCCTGCCCTGTAGGTGACAAACTTTTTCTTGACCGAAATTACATCCGTGCCTTCTAAAAATTTATAGTCATCGTAAATGTATCCGACATTTCGTACGGCAATGCCGGCAAAAAACCCGAAATTTTCAGAGAAATCGAAATTACCCATGCCCTGGTAGTTGAATACCGGCGACCACCGGAGAACGGCACTTGACTCGTTGCCATTGTCGTCGATGGTGGCAAGTGAAAAGATCATTTCGCTGGCTGAGGACCAATAGGGTTTAACCTGCGCAAACGACAATACGGACAAAGTGAATAAAGCAATTACAGTAAACAATACTTTTTTCATCGTGTAGATTTTTAGTGGTTAGATTCTGGGGGATAAAAATAAAGATTTATCCGTTGTTCGGTATCAAAATTTTTTTGAGCGTATTTTCATTCTCTGCTTGCACATCCGTTCTGTTTTTATTTCCTCTTTACATTTGCCGGAACCAGGTAAAACGATATGATTGGAAAAACTAAAATAGCTTATAAGAACACCTTTGGGGGAGATTGCCTTTTGGTGCGTGCTCCGGGAAGGATCAACCTGATTGGTGAGCACACTGATTACAATGAAGGATTTGTGTTTCCGGTGGCTGTGGGTCAGGAAATTCAGTTTGCCATTGGGAAATCTGGAGATGAAGATCGTTGCACCATGGTTTCTTTAGATTATGATGAGACTTTTTCATTTCATGTGTCTGAATTACAACCGGAACCTCCCGACTCCTGGCAAAACTATATTTTAGGTGTTGCTTCAGAGATTATTAAATCCGGTCGAAAACTACAAGGATTTAACCCGGTTTTCAGCGGAAACATTCCATTGGGTTCTGGTATGTCGTCATCGGCGGCTTTGGAATGCGGCACCTGTTTTAGTCTGAATGAATTGTTTGAACTGAATATTTCCAAACTGGAAATGGTGAGGATCAGTCAGATGGCCGAACACAAC
>JAGQVF010000321.1 GCA_020438135.1 Bacteroidales bacterium
GTTTATTAATAGTTTTACTTTTCGATAGCTTTAATGGCTAAAGCCGGAATCATTCTGTTTTCGCGGTTACCGACCTGAAGGCCGATATAATATTACTGCACTCAATTCGATCCCAAACAATGAAATCCAGGTTCAATGGTGTGTTAAATTTTTTCAAAATTTGCACCGTGCTTTAGCACGGTAATTAATTGTGAAAAAGAAACATTGGCTTTAGCCATTAAAATTAAATTTTTACACATGAATTAGTTGATCCATTTTTCAAACATCACTGCCTTTTAAACTCATAAATGCTTCATTAACTTAAATGATCCACAGTTACGATCACATTTCCCTTTTTATGGCCTTTGCTGATGTAAGCATGCGCTTCAGCAGTTTGTTCCAACGGGTATTCCCGGTCGATGATGGTTTTGAAATCGCTCTTTTCCATGATGGTCAGCAGCTCATCCAGCAATTCCCTGAGTTCTGTTTCCTTTAATATCCCAGTTGCAGAGAATTTTGCTTTTTTGCTTCCAACCATCGAAGTCTTCATCATCTGCATCAGCGTTCCTGTTTTGAGTACCGGTGAAATATAAGCACCACCTGGCTTTAATGCCTTTTTACTTTTTGAAAATTCGCTTTTGCCAATAGTATCATAAATGATGTCGTATTCAGCTTTTGCATTGGTGAAATCTTCTTTGGTGTAATCGATCACATGATCAGCACCCAGCGACTTAACCAAATCCAGATTTGATGTGCTGCTTACACCTGTAACTTCGGCACCCATTTGTTTGGCCAGCTGAACGGCTGCTGTTCCCAGGCTGCCCGATGCTCCGTTGATCAGTATCTTTTGTCCGGGGAGCAGTTGTGCTACATTTCTCAAAAAATTCATTGAAGTAAGCGGCCCATCGGTGAGCGTGGCTGCTTCCTGGTATGTGAGGAAATCAGGCTTGAGGGCAATCACACCATCTTCATTCACAGCTACATATTCGGCATGGGTTCCGAAGCCTGTGGTGGTTTCTCCGAACACTTTATCACCCACTTTAAATTTCGTGACATTTTCCCCAACCTGACTGATCACACCGGCGAAACCGGTTCCGGTAACAGGATGTTTGGGCTTGGTTAATCCAACGATCAACCTGCCGATGTAAGGTTTCCCGGTCCGAATCATGGTATCTGCGCGGGTGACGGATGCGACGAATACTTTTACCAGTACCTCATTGGGTTGTGGCGTTGGTTTTTCAATTTCCTGAACCTGTAAAACTTCCGGACCTCCGTATTTTGTTGCGACTATTGCTTTCATAATTTTTTGTTTTTAAAAGTTGATGATGCAAAGTAACGGCATGCCGGCCGGTTAAAAGTTCGGGATTCTTTTTGGGAAGTTCGGATTTATAAAAGCGAACCTTTTAAGTGACTAAAATGTCTAAAGTGACTAGAGTGACTATAGTTAAGCTGCTAACTGCACACTGCAAAACCGCCTACTCTCCCTCTTTCACAAACACCTTCGGTGTCATTCCTGTCTCTTTCTTAAAATAGGTATTGAATACCGTTTTCGAATTGAAGCCGCTATCATAAGCCAGGGCCATCAATGTGAGGTGCTTGTTTTTGGGATCTTTTGCCAGCTTTTTGAAAGTCTCCACCCGGAAATGATTGATGAAATCATTGAAGTTTTTGCCAAACTTTTCATTCAACAACCACGAGAGCTGATTGGGATGGATATCGGTTTGTTCGGCCAGGGAACGGATAGAAAGCGCCGGTTCAAGGTAGGGTTTGTTTACCCGGATATGTTCCATCAATCTATCAGCCAGTTGACTGGCAGTTTTTTCATCGAGGAGTGCTTTTTGGGAGGTGGATTCCTCCGGTTCTTCTGTTTCAGGGAAAATGATTTTCCGGTACTTTTGATAACGCGGATCGTTTTTGATGGGATCAACCAACGGATCGGCAAAAAGCATCAGCAGGAAAAAAGTATTGCCGTTGCGTGCGTTTTCAATCCACCGGAAGGCCATTTCTTTGTCACCTGTCCATGCATAAAGCAGAAAAAGAAATGAACTTGCACGGAAACCGTTTTCACCTTCTGCCAGTTTTTCCAGTTTATCACGATAAGATTTAGCCTGTTCAGGGTCATTCATTTTCGCATAAGCAATGGCTTGCAATCCCACCTGATCCGATTCGATAAGCAGTTCGTCAGGGGCGCTGTTGATAAACTGTATTGCCTCTTCGTATCTTTCCATCCGCAACAAATTCTGGCATTTGATGGTGTATGCCGGCAGGTTTTTGGGGTTTTGTTTTAAAACACCATTGAGTCTTTCCAATCCTTCTTCAAATTGTCCGGACATGTAATGGAAGTAGCCGTTAAAGAATAACGTTTCAGGCGAAAGCGGGTTGATGCTGTAAGCCACGTCGAGATGCTGCCGGGCCTGCTCAATCCACCCTGAAATGATATACAAAAACGACATGAACTGCTGTGCCTCGGCATTGTTGGACTGCAACTCCAGGGAACGCATGTTTTCTTCAAATGCTGTTTTGAAATCGGCTTGCTGGAAAAAAGCAAGATTGCCCAAATGGTAATGAACACCGGCCAGGTTTTCGTTTATACTTTTGGCTTTTTGAATGAGCTCCGAAACTTTTTGCCAGGTTTCCATCATCGGCATAAAACCGGTGGTAGCCAGAAAACCAAGGGCATCGGCCAGGCCCAGGCACGATTCGGCATGATTGGGATCCAACTCCAGCGCCTTTTCATACAATTCGATTGACGTGCGCATGTCGTCGGGATTCCACTTGTTAAAATAAAATTTCCCTTTGAGTGAATATTCATATGCATCAATGCTGTCGGTTTGTTTCTCGACCAGGTGTTCCTGTATCTCGAAGTGACCAAAATGTTCCCGCAATTTTTCCGCGATGAGTAAACTAACCTCATCCTGTATCTCAAAAATGTTCTCCAGTTTGCGGTCCCATGTTTCCGACCAGAAATGAAAATCTTCATCGGCATTGATCAACTGCGCCGTAATACGGACCATATTGCCGGCAAGTCGTACACTGCCTTCGAGGAGAACGGAAA
>JAGQVF010000032.1 GCA_020438135.1 Bacteroidales bacterium
GGTTGAGCGAGCCATCAGGGGATTTATCACTCTCTTACGATAAAAAAAGGAGAATCTTTGTTAAGATCCTCCCTTTCAATAATGATCTGATAATTTTAGCCTTTGTCAAATTTCATCAACATTCCAATTAGGTCAACAACCCGGTTTGAATAGCCCCATTCATTATCATACCAGTTCAGGGTTTTTACGATATGTCCACCCAAAACCCTTGTAAAATCGGGATCGTATATTGATGAATAAGAATTTCCAACAATGTCGGATGATACAACCTTGTCTTCAGAATAAAGAAGAACATTTTTCATTTTTTCGGAATCTGCAGCTTTTCTGACAGCCGCATGAATATCCTCAACGGTAACTTCCTTTTCTACTTCGATAACCAAATCAACCACCGAACCGTCCGGCACAGGAACGCGTTGCGCCATACCATCCAACTTGCCTTTGAGCTCAGGAATTACTTTACCTACAGCTTTTGCAGCACCAGTAGTGGTGGGTATGATGTTTTCAGCAGCAGCCCTTCCACGTCGCCAGTCTTTGTGCGGAACATCGGCCAACCTTTGGTCGTTTGTGTAAGCGTGTGTGGTAGTCATTAATCCTTCCACAATACCGAAATTATCGTGCAACACCTTGGCCATCGGAGCCAGGCAGTTGGTAGTACAACTTGCATTGGATACGATCTTATGTTCAGGTTTCAACCCTTCCTCGTTCACACCAATCACAACCGTATAGTCGATCTCATCTTTCGAAGGTACTGTAAGGATCACTTTTTTCGCTCCTGCTTTCAGATGGGGCTCCAGCGATTCGCGCGTTCTGAAAATACCGGTTGCTTCAACCACAACATCGATTTCGAGATCTTTCCAGGGAAGTTGATTGGGATCTTTTACGGCAAGCATTTTCACCTTTTCATTGGGTGTGATAAGGGTATCGCCTTCAATCCTGATATCCTGCCCGAAACCTTTCATGATGGTATCGTACTTCAGCAGGTAAGCCAATACATCGTTATCGAACAGATCATTGATAGCTACCACAGTTACATCCGTGCGATTGCTCAAAATTCTGAATACAGATCTGCCGATTCTTCCGAATCCGTTAATTGCTACTCTCATTTTATACCTCCTTTCCTATCGGCTTCATCATAAGCCAATATAAGTTCCTTAATTCTTGCAGCCATAGCCATAGCACTGTGATACCAGGTAAGGGTTTTCACCATTCGTCCGGGCGACAGCATGGTTGCTCTTTTGTCAAATACAATGGAATGTTTGTTATCGATCACATCCGTTGATACGATCGGATCGTCGACAACCTGTATCAAATGCGAATGTTTTTTCGCAGCTTCTTCCATCACCCTGTCGATATCATCTTTTGTGACTTTTTTAGATAAAACAGTAGTAAGGTCGAGAACCGATCCGTTGGGAACAGGCACATTCAACCCTGTGCCTTCAACCTTGCCTTTCATTTCAGGCAAAATATGCTCGATCCAGGCCGGAGAGATTGAATCAACCGGTATGATGTTTTCAGCTGCAGAACGGCTTTTCCTGAAATCATTTCCGGCCTTATCGCGCAGGGGCTGATCGGAAGTATAGGAGTGAACCGTTGTAAGCATGGCATATTCAACGCCGAAATTCTCAGCTAATATTCTTAACATGAGTGCCCCGGAGTTCGTTGTAGCCGAACCGGCAGACACAAGTTTATCGGTGTGCTGAATTGTATGATCGTTAATTCCGGCAACAACTACCCGGTCGATCAAATCGTATGGCACCGATGTAAGTATCACTCTTGATGCACCGGCATCGTAGTGTTTTTGCATATCTTCGCGCCTGCGGTAAGTCCATGTTCCATCTACCACAACATCTACATCAAACATGTCCCATGGTATTTTCCCCGGTTCTCCACCACCAATAAAACGCGCTTTCCCTTTTTCTGAAACGAGGAAATTTCCTTCCTGACGGACCTTGATCTTTCCCTTTGTTTCGGCACCTACGAGGTAGGTCAGAATTTCAGGTTTGCCCAAATCGGATATCGCAACCACATCAATTCTTTCGTCCTCAAGACACATTCTGTAGATGTGCCTCGGGATCTCGCCGAATCCTTTTAATCCTAATCTAATTTTGTCCATAATAATCTCTTTTAGTCATAATATTATAGTGTTTGAAATCAATCACAAATCAAACTTTGTAATCAAAAACGGGCGTAAAAGTAAATATTGTTTAAGCTTGCAAAATTAAAGAAATGTTAATTCTGGCTATCTGATAATCAGTTTACTTTGAGCAATTTGCTGACCATCCTCAATAGTCACAACGTATAAACCTGCATGGAGATCGGCAACCCGGAGCTTTTGTGATCCTTCTATTTTTTGAGCAAGGATTTCTTTCCCTTCAGGATTTGCAATCCTGATGGTTACATTTGCCTGCCCTAAACCACTTACCCCGATATAATCGCTGGCCGGATTCGGGAAAATCTGTAATGCAAAGCTATTGTCGGTTCGGTTATTTATATTTGTTAATGTATAGGTAAAACTATGTTCTTCTGAAAACGGAGAAGCCGCAAAAGTGTTATCAATGGTTTGCACACTCCAGTAATAGGTAACTCCTGGAAGCAACTCATTGATCATCCACTGATTTGAATTTGATGCATTGCCTGTGGCATTTATCTTTCGCTGCCCATCATCGATGTGCGAAAGCGGTGAAATCACATCATATCCGCCAGATGTGGTGCCAACTCTCAAATTATAAGTGAGCGCTTCAGCAGGTGTTTGAATATCGAAGCCATCATCCCATACCAAAGTAACATGGCTTTCCTCCATTTGTACATTTAGATTTTGAGGAGCTTCCGGGAGAAAGTTAGGCAATGATAAATCATTTCTGTAAAGTTTGGTAAAGGCACTTCCTGAATAATCATTTCCTGAGAGAAGTAAATCCAGATCGGTGTCACCGTCAAAATCGATCCAAGAGACAAAACTGTTTTCAGCAGCTTTTAGTCCAGCATTGATGGTATTGAAAAGATCATTCCCCAGGTTTTCATATATCTCCGAAACAAACGCACCACAACCGGCCAGTTTACCGGTAAGCGCAATGTCAAGGTCACCGTCGTTATCCATATCTCCCCACGTTGCGTTTCCCATGGCAACCGGAGCCAGACCGGCATAAATATTCGTAAACGTGTTACCATCATTGCGGTAAACATTGGCTGCCGGAGAGAGGAAGCTGTCATATCCCGAAATAAGAATATCTGCATCACCATCGCTGTCGTAATCACCCAGTTCAACGGAACCGGCACTCAGGCCAAGATTTCCCCATTCAGTTTCAGAAAAAACCCCTTCATCATTTGTGTAAAAATAGAGTTTCATTCCACCTCCTGTGTCGCCGGTCAGAACCAGATCAAGATCTCCGTCGCCATCCATATCTGCCCAATCGGCACGACCACTGGAGAGCCCCATGAAGTTTTGCCCGGATGCTTCAAATTCATCGTTTCCGTTGTTGACATACAATTCCGATTGCCATTGCCCTGTTAAAAAGGGATCGGGATCGCCGTCATTGTCGTAATCGGCCCAGCAAACAAAACTGTAAGCTCCAAAATATCCAAGATCAACATTCACCAAATTGAAGTTTCCATCTTCATTTTTATAGATCAGGGTTCGCTGCTCAATATTTTCTCCGGTTACCAGTATGTCCAGATCGCCATCCAGGTCATAATCCGACCAGGAAACCATTCCGTCGGTAATTCCGGTGAAATTGACTGCTTCTTCACTAAAAGTTTGACCTGAGGCTTTATAAAGTTTGGTTTGCGAGGTTCCGCTCGACAACTCGCCGTTGATGAGTAAATCGAGGTCACGATCACCATCGAAATCACCCCAGGAGGCAGAACTATGAGCCAGACCTGTGATACCGGTGCTGACTTCCACAAAGGATTGTGCTGAAAGTATTGAAATTGCTATTGTAAGGCTGAACAGAAGAATATATTTGAAGAAATTCATAACGTTTCAATTATTATTTAAACAAAAATAATGAAATATGTAGATCTCAATATATTTGCAGCAGAGATATTGAGATTCAATTGTGTTAAAAAACCGTTAAAGATGTTTTCCCTCCTTAAAATTTTGAAGTCCCTGGTCTAAGAATTCAACAAATGCCTCCACATCAAGATCATAGGCACGGGGTTTCGCTAACAGGCGTCCTTTGTGATCCAACAACACATAGTAGGGTTGGGCATTAACATTAAATCGGGCGATCTGAAAATCGGCATATTTTTTACCGATTGATTTTTTGGTTTTGCCATCGTATTCCGAAACCACCCATTCCGATTCGGGAAGTTTGGTTTTGTCATCAACATATAAAGCGGTAACAATAAAATCATCGCGCAGCCTCTGGAGCACCTTTGGATCCGACCATACATTCGCTTCCATTTCACGGCAATTTACACAACCATGGCCTGTAAAGTCGATAAAAATGGGTTTGTTTACTTTTTTAGCACAAGCCAATGCCTGATCATAATCGAAATACCCTTCAAGTCCATGTGGCAGATGCAAAAAGTCACTGTATTTTGGCTTCTCGCAAATATCGAATATATCTTCACCAGAGCCACCTGCAGCATTCACCATCTGTACATTATTCCGGATGATGGCATTCATATCGAAATCATGGGTTTGTTGAGGAGGTAAATATCCTGACAATGCTTTTAGTGGTGCACCCCACATACCGGGTATCAAATAAACAACAAAACTGAATGTGATGATCGCCAGTGCCAAACGGGGCACAGGAAGGTATTTCATATCCGAATCGTGGGAGAATTTGAGTTTACCAAGAAGGTACATTCCCAGGAGTGCAAAAGTAACTATCCAAAAAGCAAGGTATACTTCGCGGTCGAGAATACCCCAATGGTAGGTTTGATCTGCGACACTCAGAAACTTCAATCCAAGGGCAATTTCTATAAATCCCAAAACGACCTTAACTGAATTAAGCCATCCGCCCGATTTGGGTAATCGTTGCAGCCAACTCGGGAAAAATGCGAACAACGTAAACGGTAGCGCAAACGCCACCGAAAAGGCAAGCATGGCAAAAATGGGTTCAAATATCTCACCCTGGGCCGATTTTACTAATACCGAGCCAACCAGCGGACCTGTACAGGAAAATGAGACAAGCACAAGTGTAAGTGCCATAAAAAAAGCACCTGCCATTCCTCCGCTATCAGCTTTTGAATCGGCTTTGCTCACCATCCAGCCTGGCAAAACAATTTCAAACATTCCAAGGAAAGATGCAGCAAAAAACATGAAAATAAGAAAGAAGATAATATTGGGAATCCAATGGGTCGCCAACCAGTTAAAAATGTCTGCTGTAACTGTTTTTCCACCCACAAAATAAGTGATCAAAATAATCACTGCAATGGGAACAGTGTACAAAAGAACAATGGATGCGCCGTACGCCGAGGCCTGAATCCTTCCTCGTCTTTTGTTATCACCACCTTTCATAAAAAAAGTGATTGTCATCGGGATCATTGGGAAAACACATGGTGTAAACAAAGCAACAAAGCCCCATAGAATGGCTTCGATGATCACATCCCACATGGTAGTTGAAATCGCCTCTGTGCTGGTTTCAGCGCTTATCTCGTCCTGTTCTGCAGAAACCGTTTCACCCTTCTCGCCAATGGTTTCAAACTGCATTATTGCACCGCCCTCATCACTGCCGGCATCTGCCTTTTCATGAACACTACCCGACTCAGCACCATTAAACAAAAACTCAAATTCCGATTCAGCCGGCGGCAAACATTTTGAATCGTCGCAACACATAAAATAGATGTAACCTGTTATCGCCAGGGGATCCTCAGAAGTTATGCGAATGGTTTGGCTAAAAATAGCTTCATGCTCAAAATATTTTACCACCATTCCGAAATTCGGATCGTTCTCTTCATGCCCTTCAGGTTCATCAAACAAAACGATATAATCTATGTCGCCTTCAACTTCATACGACTCTTCTTCAGTTATTTGCACATCGTTCTTTACAAATTCAAAACCATCGAGGTTGTAGAAATAAAAAGAAGTTTTTTCAGGACCACCTTCAGGAACTTTTTGTGAATACAGATGCCAGTTTCTCTCGATACTGGCCTTAAAAATCAGCTCCCAATTATTTTCGTCAACTTTCTTTTTCTCGTAACTCCATTTTACGGGTTCAAGAACCTGTGAAAAAACGGTTGAAACAAAAAACAAAACCAGTCCTGTGAGAGTCAGCAACTTCTTCATATCTATATATTTTAATAACCTCTTTTGATAACGATCAGACATGCGGGTAAAATATAAAGTTGTACCGGCCGGCAAAAGTAATGAATTCCTGATTTTTGCAAATATCTATGACTCCGTTTCAGTGAGTTCTATCTGGAGAATTTTTTGGGTTTGAGAAGTAATTTTATACCGGTCATCAATCCGGTGACCAATTACCCAAATGATATCAGACCCGGACAATAGTAGCCAAACCCTTTCTTTATCAAACAGTGATAACTTTTTGTCGATAAAAAAATCGCTTAACAGTTTTCTGTTTCCCATACCCAAAGGATAGAAATAATCACCTTTTCTCCATTTTCTTATTCTCAATGGAAATTCAAGTTTATCATAATCAAACATCGAAATGTCAGATCCCTGTTTGCAGGAGATTTCCGGCGAAGCATTCAATTGCTGAAAAACCAGGTGAACCGGCTCACGAACCTCACCATTTTTAATATTGATTTCAATTACATCTGGCAAATTTTTATTGGTTCTTTCCCTGATAATGATAAAATTCCTGTCAATGATCAACTGATGCGATGGTGACTGGAACTGCTTGCCCGATTGGCTTTTCAGTTCATCATGAATGTTACTGATTGTTTTTCTGTTAAAGTTAAGTTTTGATAAGAGCTCAAACAAATAGGTCAGCGATTGATCAAGTTGAAGCAATTTGGCAATATTCACCATCAATTGACTTTTATCAGCATGAACAATGCTTTTTAAACCTTCCTCAATCCGCTGTTGGTAGAGGATCTCTGCCTGCCTGAAGTGACTTATACTTTCACTCAAAGTTTTTTCAAAGCCGGCATTTATTTCTTTAAGTACAGGAATCACTTTGTGCCTGAAGGCATTTCTTTCATAATCTGTTGTAAGATTTGACTTATCAAGTCTGTACGGGATTCGTTTTATTCTGGCAAATCTTATAATTTCGTTTTTCCAGGCAAACATCATGGGATGAAGCAGATTTTCCCTTTTGGGTAAAATTCCGTGAATTCCGGAAAGGCCTGTTCCCCGAAACAGGTTAATAAAAAAAGTTTCGGTTTGATCATTCAGATGATGCGCTGTTGCATAATAATTAAATTTTAACTCAACCAGCAACGATTCGCACCAATCGATACGCAGTTTACGGGCAGCCATCTGGATCGACATTTTATTTTCAGTTGCGAATTGCCTGGTATTAAATCTCTTCACATAAAATGGGACCTTCATACCTTCGGCATATTCCTGCACAAGGGTTTCATCCTTATTTGAGTCGTCGCCCCTCAAACCAAAATTACAGTGTGCAACGGCAATATTAACTCCCATCTTATTAAAGAGAAATAGCATTACCATTGAATCAATCCCTCCGCTTACCGAAAGAACGATTTTATCTGAAGGATCAAATAACTTGTTTTCTTTGATATACTTTCTGAACCTGACAATCATACAGCAAAAATATAAGTTTATGGCGACCAGAATTGCGGTTATTTTGTACCTAAAGATTTGATTTTAAAAAAATACCTATTTTTGCAGCCTTCCTAAACATGTTATAACTACTTAAAAATCTTATATTCAACAAATTAACAACTTATTCATTAATTAATCAACAAAACATGGAAAACTTCAATTTAGACACTATCATGGATCTGGTTGTAAAATATGGCTTAAAACTTTTACTGGCCGTTATAACCCTGATCATTGGTCTTTGGATCATTAAAATGATAATGAATGCCATCGGCCGCAATATGGAAAAAAGAAACGTTGAAGCTACACTCAGGCAATTTCTGCGTTCTTTGCTCTCGATGTTGCTGAAAATTATGCTGATCATCAGCGTAATCAGTATGCTCGGAGTTGAAATGACCTCTTTTGTAGCCATTCTCGCGGCTGCAGGTTTAGCAGTTGGAATGGCGCTTTCAGGAACACTGCAGAACTTTGCCGGGGGTGTTATGATCGTTCTTTTTAAACCCTTTAAAGTTGGAGATTATATTGATGCACAGGGCTACTCAGGAACAGTGAAGGATATCCAGATATTCAATACCATATTAAAAACCCCTGATAACAAGACCATCATTATTCCGAACGGCGGACTATCAACCAGTCCAATGACCAACTACTCAACCGAACCAACCCGTCGTGTTGATTTCACCTTTGGTATAGGTTACAGTGATGACATCGACAAAGCCAAATCGGTTATTGAAAAGGTAATTGGTGCGGATAACCGTGTTATGAATGATCCGGCTCCTTTTATTGCTGTCTCAGAACTGGCCGACAGTTCCGTTAATTTCGCAGTAAGGGTTTGGGCAAATGCAAGTGACTATTGGGCAATTTATTTTGATATGTTCGAAAACATCAAAAAAGCATTCGATAAAGAAGGAATCTCTATTCCGTTCCCGCAGCGCGACGTACATGTCTTCAACGAAAAATAATCGTATTAATAACCAATTAAATTTTTGAAATGAAAAAAATAGTACTGATTTTTTCAGTTGTATTGATAACCGGAATTTTGCACGCACAGGATGCAGATACTGCATGGAAAGTGAATGGTGATTTTTCTGTTTTGTTCTCGCAGTCATCTTTTACAAACTGGGCACCAGGTGGTGAAAACAGCGTTAACATCAACAGCTTGTTTAATTTTTATGTCGGTTATGAAAAAGGAAAATCGAAATGGGAAAATTTCCTGAATCTTGCCTACGGACAAAATAAAACCGGAGAACTCGGCTGGCGCAAAGGAGAAGATAAGATCGACTTTCAATCAACATACGGACTGAAAGCGGCTGATAAGTGGTATTATACCGCCAACCTGAACTTTAAAAGTCAATTTGCCGAAGGTTTCGATTATCATGATGATGATCCCAACATCGGTAAAGAAAAGATTTCGAATTTCATGGCTCCGGGTTACATCAGTGCAGGTTTAGGTATGGAATATAAACCTGTTGAATATATGTCGTTTTACCTGGCTCCTGTAACTGCAAGGTGGATTATTGTTAACGATCAGGAATTGGCTAATGCTGGAGCCTTTGGTGTTGAAAAAGCCGAATATGACCAATTTGATTCAACCGTAGTGCTTGCTGAAGGTGAAAATGTAAGACAGGAATTTGGTGCCTATTTCAGGTTTTTATTTGTAAAAGACATTATGAAAAATGTGAACTACAACACCAAACTCGAACTCTTTTCTGATTACACGAGGGAACCGGGCAACATTGATGTAAACTGGGATAACACCATTACCATGACCGTAAATAAATGGATCAACGCCAATTTCAGTTTCCAGGTTGTTTATGATCATGACACACCGATCCTTGATAAAGATGGAAAAACAGGTCCACGAACTCAGTTCAAGGAAGTTTTGTCAGTGGGATTAGCCTATAAATTTGCCAACAGGTAAATTTTCAGATTCCCCGGGTTTAATTACAAGCGAAGATTATTTTTTGGTTTTTTTTAGACTGATTAAAAATAATTACTACTTTTGCGAGGTTGTGTGAGATAGATAAATAATCAGAGTGATTGATACAATAGTATTTAAGGTGAAAACAGCAAATCCTTCTACAATGAAAAAAATTATCGTCAAAACTTTACCCCTGTTTTTTGTGGTCATAATGTTGTTCGTTTCAACAATTGTTTTGGGTGATAATCCACCTGATCCGGGTGGAGGACCTACCGGTGATCCGGTTGGTGGTGGTTCACCGATTGGTGGAGGTTTGTTCATCTTGATGACCATGGCTGTTGCTTATGGTACCAAAAAAATACATAATCTCAGAAAAAACTAAAGAAAACTTATTATATGAAGCCCCGGTTAAACCGGGGTTTTTTTTATCCAAAAATTTTAGAAAATACGTCTTCGACCCTTTGAACCGGGGTTATATTAATCCTGAACTTCTTGCTATCGATTCCTTTACTGTTGTATTGAGAAATAAAGATATTTTCAAGACCCAGTTTTTCGGCTTCCGCAATTCTCTGTTCAATCCTGTTCACCGACCTGATTTCTCCCGACAATCCAACTTCTGCAGCAAAACAATTGTTTTTTGCAATGGGAATATCCTCATTGGAAGAAAGAACAGCACAAATCACAGCCAAATCAATTGCCGGGTCATCAACCCTTAAACCACCTGCAATATTCAGAAAAACATCTTTTGCACCCAGTTTAAATCCGCTGCGTTTTTCAAGCACTGCCAGCAACATATTCAGCCGTCGGCTATCAAATCCAGTGGATGATCGTAACGGTGTACCATATGTTGCTGAACTCACCAGGGCCTGGGTTTCAATAAGCATGGGGCGCATCCCTTCAATCATGGCTGAGATAGCGATTCCACTCAGCTCGTTTTCGCGATGCGTAAGCAAAATTTCCGAGGGATCGATGATTTCCCTTAACCCGTTATTGTGCATCTCAAAAATACCAAGCTCAGCAGTTGAACCAAAGCGGTTTTTTGCAGATCGAAGAATTCTGTAACCATAATTGCGCTCTCCTTCAAACTGCAAAACCGTATCAACCATATGTTCAAGTACTTTCGGACCAGCCAGGTTGCCCTCTTTCGTAATGTGACCAATCAGGATAACCGGAACTCCGGTAATCTTGGCATATTTATGAAATTCGGCGGCACATTCCCTTATTTGGGAAATACTACCTGCTGAAGATTCAAGAATGTCGGTGTGTAATGTTTGTATAGAATCTATGATAACAAGTCCCGGCTGAAGTTTTTCGAGATGCTGAAAAACCTGCTGCGTATTGGTTTCAGCCAGGATGTAACATGAATCGTTATCAACACCAATGCGGTCGGCTCTGAGTTTTATTTGTTGCTTGCTTTCCTCCCCGGTTACATAAAGCACTTTCATCGATTGAAGTGACAAAGCAATTTGCAGTAACAGGGTCGATTTACCAATTCCCGGTTCTCCTCCAACAAGAACAACCGAACCGGAAACCAATCCACCACCCAGTACACGGTTCAATTCCGAATTTTGAGTATCGATCCGTTTTTCATGATCAAATTCAATTTCTGAAATTTTTACAGGTTGTTGGATTCTTCCATCATCGCCGGAAACAGGAGATCTGTTTTTGCCTGTTTCTTTTTTAATAACTTCTTCCACATAGGTATTCCACTCTCCACAGGCAGGACAACGGCCAATCCATTTGGATGCCTGCGCACCACAGTTCTGACAAAAAAATATTGTTTTTTGTTTGGCCATTCACGTATCAGGATTTCAATTTTTCGATAAGAGAAGTAGTTGAATATCCTTGCAGGAAATCAATCGTAACGATTTCACCTCCCTTTTTTTTCAAAATATCGTATCCCACAATCTCTTCGGGTTTATAATCGCTCCCCTTTACCAGAATATCAGGTTGTACCATTTCGATCAGCGAATACGGTGTATCTTCATTGAAATACACTACTGCATCAACGAAATCCAGAGAAGCCAGCACCTGAGCCCTGGCCCATTCATTATTAACCGGCCTGTTTGATCCTTTCAACCTTGTTACGGAATCATCTGTATTTAAGCCAATCATAAGGACATCACCCAGTTCTCTTGCCCTGGAAAGATAATCGATATGACCAGCATGCAAAATATCAAAACATCCATTGGTAAAAACGATCTTTAGTTCCCTGAATCTCCAGTATGCAAGCCTGGCCTTAAGATCAGCATGGCTGAATATTTTTTTATTGTTGAATTCCTGAAAATTCATTTCTTTTTGTTTTGTTATTTAATACGGGCAGCAAGGCCATTGACAATAATCCAAGGGCAACGATCATCAGTGTTTGACCGGTCCAAAGCAACCATCCCATGGCGTACCCTTTGGTATCAGGTATGGCAAATATAGCAAGCATTTCAGCCACAATCCAGGGGTAAATTCCGATACCACCCTGAACCACAATGATCCCGATTGAGCCAAAAACAAGAACAGCGAGTCCGATTCCCAAATTTAGATGACTGGTTTCAGGTAAACTGAAAAATACAATCCAGGTCATCAGGAGGTACATTACCCAAATGTTGATGGAATGAAAAATAAACCAGAAAGGTTTTTTTATGGTTACCAACGATTTCAATCCTTCTGTGAAACCTAAAATTACTTCCTTTATTTTCTGATAAATTACAAGATGTGAAATTTTATGTCGCATTCTGAAAAATAGAAATCCCGTTAATATTAAAGCCGCACCGGCAATCCAGTAAATCATTCCGGGATTTTCAATATGATCAAATTTATCAGCAGCATTCTGATAAATGGTTGTGGTTTTAAAAAGGGCAAGTTTATCAATATGAATTAAAAAGGTGAGCAGAAATGCCAAACTCAGCATGATCAGGTCGATGCCCCTTTCAGTTACAACTGTTCCGAAAGATTTCTGAATGGGAATTTTTTCATATCTGGCCAGGATCCCGCACCTGGTTACTTCGCCGAGTCGTGGCAAGGCCATATTTGCAAAATAGCCGATCATTACCGCCATAAATGTATTTTTAATTCCCGGGTTATAACCCATCGGCTCCATCATGATCTTCCAACGAATGGCACGGCTCAGATGACTAAACACACCGATCAGAATCGAAACCAGTACCCAGAAGTAATTGGCACTGAGGAATGAGGCATAAATTTCCTTCTTTTCTTCCGGAGTAAGGTTATGCATGAATAACCAAATAAAAAAAACACCTAAACTCAGAAAGAATAGGATTTTCAAAAGATTTGCCAACCTGTTTTTCAATGATCTAAACTACTTTATTCTGATGGTTAGGAAATAAAATGACCGGTTTAAAACTTCGGGCTTCTTCAAACGCCATCGAGGCATAGGATACGATAATGATCAGATCGCCAACTGCTGCTTTTCTGGCAGCCGCACCATTAAGTGAGATCGTACCACTACCCCTTTCTGCTTTAATCACGTAGGTCTCCAAACGCTCTCCATTATTAATATTATACACGTGAACTTTTTCGTTCTCAAGAAGATTTGCCTGATCCATTAAATCTTCGTCAATTCCAATGCTTCCGATATAATTCAAGTCGGCGGCCGTGATTGTTGCCCGGTGTATTTTTGATTTTAAAATTTCGATTCGCATAAGTGGGCAAAATTAAGAAAATATTATCATATTATCGATCAATCTTACCGGGCCTACCCATGCTGCTATACAGGCAATTACATTGTTGCTCGAAGCCCAGGTTTTTAAGGGTTGCAATGTATACATATCAACTATTTCAAAATACTCGAGTTTAACGAATTTGTTTCTCCTGAATTGTTGCTCAACAAAACTTGATATCTCACCTACTGAGGCATACCCTGATCGGATCTTTACCATTTTCAGGGTTTCATATAGCAAAGTTGCCTGCTCACGTTCTTCTGCCGAAAGCCTTTCATTTCTTGAACTCATCGCCAGACCATTTTTTTCTCTCACAATCGGACATGGGATGATCTCAACCGGAAGTTTCAGGTCTTTTGTCATTTTATAGACGATCAATAACTGTTGATAATCCTTCAGACCAAAATAAGCATTATCGGGGTCAACTATTTCGAAAAGCCTTTTCACGACAGTGGCAACTCCGTTAAAATGCCCTGGCCTGAATGTTCCTTCCATAACATTTTCCAATAATCCAAAATCAAAATTCTCCGATTTATCATCCGGATATATTTCCTGTTCGGAAGGAATAAACACTACATCACAATCGGCAATTTCAAGTAGATGAATATCTCTTGCAATATCTCTGGGATACTTTTCCAGATCTTCCGGATTATTGAATTGTTTGGGATTGACAAAAATACTGCAAACGACTACGTCAGTATCATTGCGGGCTTCTTTTATGAGGGATATATGTCCTTCATGCAAGGCACCCATTGTCGGAACAAATCCAATCTTTTTGCCCGATCTTTTAATGGGCTGCAAAAAATCACGGATATGGGAAACTGTTTCAAACTTTTCCATGGATGACAAACTTAATCAGGAAATAACCCTGCAAAGTTAATCATTTAACATCATCAGCATGTCCTTTTCAAGGGTATATAGGGGTGATTCTATGATCCGACCGATTTCTGCTCCATCACGATAAAAAATAAAAGTAGGTACCAACTCAATATTAAAGTTCGAAATATCAAAATCTCCACACAACTTTTGTTTATCAACAGTATATATGTCGATTTCAGATGTATTGTAATTTAACAGGTCAAGTATTTTGAAAAATCGTGGAACCTGCAATTGGCTGTCGTGACACCAGGTAGCCATAACGAGAATTATTTCCAGATCATACAGATCTGATCCAAAATTTTCGAGTAGTTCGTTATTTGGGTGGTATTGTTTATATTCTTCCAAAAACAACTGACCGAAGTGGTCTTTTTGTAATTCAGCACGATTCACCTTTCCAACCAGTATTGAATCATTTTGTGCAAAAGCGGTAGATATCAATAATGAAAACACCAGCAAAAAGCCGGTTTGGTAAATTTGGGAAATCATGATCAAAAGTTTACTATGTTGGCAGTTTATTCGAATTCCAGTAATATATCATTCTTTTTTACCCTTTCACCGGTGCTTACATAAACTGATTTAATGGTTCCCGAAACAGGAGACATGATCACATTTCTCATTTTCATGGCCTCCAGCACCAACAGGGAATCACCTTCCTTAACCCGTTTTTTTGGTTTTATAAAAATTTCAGTTACCGTACCGGGAATGAATGCCTGAAAGACTTTTTCATTTTTAGGTACATACGGTTTTTTATTCTTGTATTTTTCGGTCAGTAAAGTCCGGTATTTTATATTCTCTATCAATAAAGATTTGTAGCTCATTTTTTTTGTGGTTGTTTGACTGATTTTTGTTTCACTCATAACATAAGATTTTATTCAACAAAATGTCAATTCCTTGCTTTGATGAACCTTTTTAAAATGGTGGAATTCCATGTTTTTTACGGGGTACGGCCTGCGATTTCTGACTCGATATTTCCAATGCATGGATCAGGAAACTTCTCGTTTCCTTGGGTTCAATCACAGCATCAATATATCCATAAGCAGCTGCAACATAAGGATTTGCAAATTTATCCTTATACTCTTTAATCTTTTGTTTTCTTATTTCGTCAGGATTTTCTGCATTTTTGATCTCATTCCTGAAAATAATGTTGGCAGCACCTTCCGGTCCCATAACTGCAATTTCTGCAGTTGGCCATGCGCATACAAAATCGGCGCGCAGGTGATGCGAGCACATGGCAATATATCCACCACCATAAGCTTTACGCATGATAACCGTGATTTTTGGCACTGTTGCTTCAGAATATGCATACAAAACTTTTGCACCATGCCTGATTACCCCTGCATGTTCCTGATCAATTCCGGGTAAATAGCCGGGCAGATCAACAAGGGTGACCAATGGAATATTAAATGAATCGCAATACCTGATAAATCTGGCCGCTTTATCGGAAGAATCAACGTCAAGCACACCCGCAAGCACCAGGGGTTGATTTGCGACGAAACCCACTGTTTGTCCGGCAATCCTGGCAAAACCGATCACAATATTGGCAGCGAAATATTCCTGGATTTCAAAAAATTCTGAATCATCGCTGATCGACTTGATCACATCTCTTACATCATAGGGCTGTCTTGGATCGGCCGGCATGATGTCATCGATGTTGTATTGTTTGGTTTTGGGCGGCTTTTTGGGAAATCTTTCCGCTGTTTTATCATTATTCCATGGAATAAAACTGATCAGGTTTTTAATCTGGTCAAAACACTCTTCCTCACTTCTGGCAAAGAAATGGGCGTTACCTGTGGTTTCCGAATGCACCCAGGCACCTCCGAGCTCTTCCATGGTGATCTCCTCACCCAGAACTGTTTTGATCACTTCCGGACCGGTAATAAACATTTTAGAAACACCCTCAACCACAAATACAAAATCGGTAAGAGCAGGAGAATAAACCGCTCCACCGGCACAGGGACCGAGGATGACTGAAATTTGTGGAATAACGCCGGAGGCTTGTGTATTCCGGTAAAAAATTTCTCCATAACCGGCAAGGGCGTTTACCCCTTCCTGTATCCTGGCACCACCCGAATCGTTGATCCCGATGATGGGTGTTTTCAGTTTCATGGCATGATCCATGATTTTTGTGATCTTTTTGGCATGCGCCCATCCCAACGAACCACCGGCAACCGTAAAATCCTGGGCATATATACAAACAGGATGACCGTTGATGGTTCCTGTACCCGTGATAACACCGTCGCCGGGCAGAAATTTCTTGTCCATATCGAAATCCCGACCTGCATGTTCAACAAATAAATCGTACTCGTGGAATGATTTCGCGTCCAGAATAGAAAGAATACGCTCCCTGGCAGTCTTCTTACCAATGGCTTTTTGCTTCTTAATCGCCTGAGATCCTCCCCCCTTGATGGCTTCCCGCATTCTTTTCTTAAGATCGGCTGTTTTACGCTTCAAGCCCATATTAAGAGTTTTTTATTATCACTGAATGAATTTTTCCAGGTACCGGACCATTTGCCGGCACTTCAAAAAATTTTAACTAAATAAAGAACTTTGCTACGTCTTTACACTACTATGGTATGATGCAAAATTAATTCAAAAAATATTAAGTTTTATTTCCACCTGACCATACATATTAACAAACCGCCATTAATTCAAATTAAATCAACCTGTTACATGTTTGTTTACCATGTAAAAAAGCTTTAGCAAGCGCGCAAATATACAACTTATGTAATACACAAAGTTTTTCATGGAAATAAATTGTACTTTTGCTGTAAAACCATGAATATAGAAGACTTACGTGAGTATTGCCTTTCTTTCAAGGGGGTGTCGGAATCGATGCCTTTCGGTGAAGACACATTGGTATTCAAGGTGATGGATAAAATGTTTGCACTTACAAATCTCAAAGGCGATTTAAGCATAAATTTAAAGTGCGATCCTGAAAAAGCCATTGAAATCCGTGAAAAATTCCCTTCCGTTCAACCGGGATATCACATGAACAAAAAACATTGGAATACGGTGCATGTAGATGGTTCGGTAGATGATGACATGCTCAGAGACTGGATTATCCAATCCTACAACCTGGTTGTGGAATCTTTTTCGAAAAAACAAAAAACAGAACTTGATAACTTGTAACGATTATTTTCGATGGATTCAGCCCCGGCAGTTTTTATATTGACTTTGTTTTTCTTTGGATTGGTGATTGCGTTTATTGTATTGATTCTGAATAATGGGCTCAAACATCTTTTCGGGGATAAAAACTCAGACCGGTTCTTGTTCTACCTGATTCCACAGCGACTATCACAACCGGATAAACGATTGCTTCATCAAACTTTTCTCTTTTACCGGAAAATGCTTCCGGGCAAACAAAAACTGTTCGATTCAAGGGTTAAAAAGTTTATGCTGGAGAAGAAATTTGCAGGTCGTGAAGGTTTTGTGATTACCCATGAAAAAAAATTGCTCATCGCTGCTTCTGCCATCAGGGTTACGCTTGGGCTCAGAACCTACAATTTCCCATCCTTTCATACCATTATCGTTTATCCTGAAAAGTTTTACTCTGGATTTTCTAAAGCTGTAGTCAGAGGTGAAACCAATGCAGCAGGAGTGATCGTTTTCTCCTGGAAAGATTTTTTATTCGGGATTTCTGACGCCAACGACAACCTGAACCTTGGATACCACGAGTTCGGCCATGCCTTGTTTGTAGAACGATTCAGAGAAACACTGGGAATGGCATTTAACAATAACTATGATGCCTGGAACCGGCTCGTTTACAGAGAACAAAAATTAAAGGAAGCGAGGATAAAAGAAACTTTCAGGCAATATGCCACCTCCAATAAACATGAATTTTTTGCGGTTGCTGTCGAAAACTTCTTCGAACGGCCGGAGCGATTCAGAAACGACCTGCCTAATCTCTACAAAAGAATGACTCAGCTTTTAAAACAGGATCCACTGGCTCCGGTCAGGCGCTATGATCGGAAGGCTTCTTAGCTTTTTTACCATTGAACATATCAAAAACCAGGTATCCGAAAGCTGCACCCCAGGCTGTGCTCATCCATGGGTTGGATGTAATGGCACAGGTTCCCGAAACACAACCTACCTTAAGATAATAAATGTAACCGCCAATGGCTCCGACCACCAGACCGATTACCGCCAATATGGATATTTTTTTAAAAAAGCTTGTTTTATTATTTTGATCTGTGTTTTCCATACAATTATAAATAAGGTTGTAACGCTTTTAAAATGGCCCCTTTCGATTTTAATCCGACCAGCTTGTTTACCGGTTTACCGTCATGGAAAACCAGCATTGTCGGGATGCTTTGGATACCGAATTTTCCGGCAGTCCGCTTGTTTTCATCCACATTGAGTTTGCAGATATTTGCTTTGCCGTTCAGTTCGTCGGCTACTTCATCCACGATTGGTCCCTGCATTTTACAAGGTCCGCACCATTCCGCCCAAAAATCAACCAGTGAAACACCTTTCGAAACCACCGTATCGAAATTTTTATCGGTCAGGATTTTCACATGCTCCGAAGGGGGCCTGTTCAAACTTTTTCGCGCTCTGAAAAAGCTGTAAAAAAGGTAAACGATTATGATTCCTGAAATGATATATACGACCCAATTTCCGGGTCCTGCTTCATACATGATCATTGTCCGAGATATTTGTTGATATAAATCATGATCCGCTCTTTCGACTGAACCCCGACAAACTGATGCACCCGTTCTCCGTTTTTAAAAAGGATCATTGTTGGGATGCTCGTGATGCCGTATTTCGTAGCAAGGGTCCGGTTGTCGTCCACATTTACCTTCCCTATCAGTGCTTTGCCATTCAGTTCTTTTGCCACTTCCTCCAAAATCGGATCCTGCGCTTTGCAAGGGGCACACCAATCGGCCCAGAAATCAACCAGGATCAGCGATTTATTAACAACCTGATCGAAGTTGGGGTAATTCAGATGTATCGGTTTAGACGTATCTATCATGATTTTCTTACTTGAATTTTCAGCGGCAAAGATAATCAAATTTGATACCATTTATCACTTAAGTATCACTATTGTTATTCCGTGTCCACCCCGGTCGATATGTTCGTCTTTAAATTGTTTCACTTCCGTAACCGACCTGAGGTAGTCGTGAATCAGGTTGCGGAGGATGCCAAAGCCCTTGCCGTGCAGGATCCGGACTTCGCGAATATTGAGCAAAATGGCATCATCAATGTACTGCCTGACCATTTCAATTGCTTCCTCTCCGCGTTTTCCCCTCACATCCAGTTGCATTTTAAAGTTTGACAGTTTGTCATTCATGTCGTTGATCACACCGGAATATCTCGATTTTTGTTTTCGAATGGCAGGTTTTTGAGCTTTGCCCGTTACTTTCTCCACTTTCGACAACTGTGTCCTGAATGAGATCGAATTAAACGCAATGATCACCTCGTCATCAATGATAGAGGTCACCTCGCCGGAAATGTTCTGTTCGGGCACCTTAACCGTATCACCAATTTTTACGGGACTTTCATCCGAAACAGATGAAACTTCTTCAGCAGGCTTTTCCGGTTTCTTTGCTTTTGCTTTTTTCGATTTCTCTTTTTCAACCTTATGGCTGATCTCTTTGGCTTTTGACTCGACCATTTTGCGGAGATCTTTGGTTTTTTCCTTTTCGGCCTGCGACTCTTTGATCTCCCTGATGGTATTTTCGATCAATTTATTGGACGATTGGATCAAATCCAGTGCTTCCTGCCGGGCATGTGCCATGATCTCCTTTTTATTGGTTTCAAGCTCACCCGACAGTTTTTCGTATTTATCGATCATCTCGCTAAGGAAAGAATCAGCCAGTTTTAGCTCTTCTTCTTTTTTCGTCAGCTCTCTTTTTTCGATTTCAAGTTGCTGCAACTGCTGCTCAAAGTCAAGTTGTTTTTTACCACTCTTTTTTTCAGCCTGGTTCAGGATTTTTTTCGGAAAACCGATCTTCCGGGCAATTTCAAAAGCAAACGAGCTTCCGGGCTGCCCGATCTTCAATTCATAAAGCGGCTCAATCTTATCAGCATCAAACAGCATCGCCCCGTTAATGATCCCGTTCCCTTCTTTCGCCATCAGTTTGAGATTTGCATAATGGGTTGTGATCACACCAAAAGCCTTTTTCTCATTCAGGTTTTCAAGGATGGCCTCGGCAATGGCACCCCCGAGTTGCGGTTCAGTTCCTGTTCCGAATTCATCAATAAAAAACAAAGAGCGGTGGCTGCTGTTCAGCACGAAGTTTTTCATGTTCAGCAAATGCGAACTGTATGTACTCAGGTCGTTTTCGAGCGATTGCTCGTCCCCGATATCGATAAACATATCCGTAAATAATCCGGCAACAGAATCTACCTGAACCGGTATCAGCAATCCGCACTGCAACATAAATTGCAAAAGGGCTACTGTTTTTAACAGAACCGATTTACCCCCGGCATTGGGACCGGATATCACAAGGATCCGGCTTTCATTGTTGAGATGAATATCGAGCGGAACCACTTTTCTATCCA
>JAGQVF010000322.1 GCA_020438135.1 Bacteroidales bacterium
TAATACGAAACGTGTTTATTGAAAAATGGTGAGGCTGGAACGAACAAGGATATCAAGAAGGTATCATTGTTTAATAAAACGTGAATGATAACCGGCTTTTTGATTTTTTAAATGAATAAAATAAATGCCCGGCGGAAGATGGCCAATTGAGATCGAATTTTCAACAGAAGGAATGAGCATTCCGTTTAGTTTTTCCATTCCCTGAATATTGTAAACCATATATTCAAATTGATCATACGACGAGCTCTTGAAGTAAATTTTATCTTTGGCAGGATTCGGGAAGATCTCCAGCGAAACAAAACCGATCTCATTTGTTGCCGATACCGGGATCACTGTGAGCATAGCTTCGTCTGTGATTACCTGGTTGCAATCGTTGCTCACCACACAGCGGTACAGCCCGCTGTCGGAAGGTTGTACGCCGTAAATCGCATAGGTGTGAAAAATTGCTCCCGGAATATCAACACCATCTTTTTGCCATTGGTAATGAATCGGCAAAGCACCTGTAACTGCCTGGTTTAAAATGACGGTGTCATTCTGGTAAGTGATCATATCCTCAGGAGGAAGCAGTATTTTCAGCCGTGGCTTAATGCTGATCTGAAACACATCACTTTGCACAATACCCGCACCATTTGAAATTATGTAAGAATAAACAAAACCATCCGCTATTTGAATTGAATCAAAAACAAGCGATGGATCGTTTTCACCTGGAATTTTAAATCCAGCTCTGTACCACTGATATTGAAGTGAATCTCCGATTGCATCTGGCTCAATTTCCAGGTAGGAGCCCTCACAAACAATTGTGTCGTTCGGTTCGGAAAGAATAAATGGAGCCAGGTAACCCATTTGATCAGTATAAACTATGGTACCATTTTCTCCAACCATAAGGCAATGATCCTGATCAGTAATAACCAGATCATAAAAATCATAATCATCAAGCTTATAAGGCTGCACAACCCATTGATTTCCTCCATCATTGGAATGAACAGCAACACCATCGGTTCCACAGATCCAGATATGATCGCCATATGCCTCCATGGATTTTAAATACGATTGATAGGGATAATGTAAAGTTTTCTGCACCTGCCAGCTATCTCCCCCATCAACAGTTTGATAAATTGCATTCACATGAGGGATCATCCATCCTTCATCTGCATTCTTAAAATATATTGAAGAAACATGGCCTGAGGTAGCACCGGAAGACTGTAGTACCCAAGTAATCCCGCCATCGGTTGTTTTAAATACATGTGATGAATCACCTCCAATCCACCCGGTGTTTGCATCAATAAAAAAAACATCGTACAGTGAAAGTTGAGTCGGAATGGAAATCTGATTCCAGTTTTCACCTCCATCAGTGGTTTTATAGACCGCCCCTCCTGATCCGACCACAAAACCTGTATTAGCATCTATAAAATGGAAGGCTCTGAAATTTGCAGAAGTATTCAAATCAACTTCATCCCACGTTTCACCACCATCTGTCGAATGTAACAACTTGCCATCGGAACATGCAATCCAACCGGAATTTTCATCTGCAAAAACGATGTCGTATCTCGTCTCATTAATGTTAGTTTC
>JAGQVF010000323.1 GCA_020438135.1 Bacteroidales bacterium
GTTTGTCCATGAGCCGTTTTGTGTTATATCTCCTGTAACATTCACATATAAATTGTAGGAATTATTGGCGATAGTTCCGTTATTGACCAGGTTTCCAAAAACTTCGGCAGTATAATTCGAACTGGCATAATTTCGTAACAAACCGTGATTAACCACCATATTGGCATAAAACTTCATATCTCCCGAAAACTGGTACACGCCGAACAGATCCACCTGATCGGCAAAAAAGCGCACATCCTGTGTCCAGGCACTGTTCGTTAAATTGACTTTAAGGGTGCCCGTTGCTTTGGAGGCTTCCCTGATGATCCTGGCTTCCCTGAGGTTATTTCCGTTGATTACCAGGCTATCGGATGCACCCATAAATACAAGGGTGTCGAGGTTCATGTCGAAGAGGGTATTGTTGAAGATCAGATTCGTTTGAGCCAGTATCTTTCCTGCCCCATTGGTATTGGTAAGAAATGGACCGCTATACGGATTGTTCAGCCACATGGATTGGTCCTCTGCACCCGAAAGATTGGTGTATTGATTTTCCCATGTACCATTGTTTACAATATCGCCTGTGATATTGAGCGTGAGGATATAAAAATTATTACTGATCGAACCGTTATTGGTCACATCTCCATTGATGGTAGCGGTATAGTTCGAACTGCTGGTGTTCTGCATACTTCCCTGAACGGTTAGGTTGCCGTTACATGTTAAGCTTCCACTGAACTGGAATGTGTTTACGAGAAATATCCCGTCATGGGTAAAGGTTCCATCATGCAGATATGCATTCGAACTCAGGTCGATGGTGATTTCGTTCGGACTTCCGGGCCCGATAATATTGTACTCTCTCAGGTATCCACCTGACAGGGTGAGACTGGCAGGACTATTGCTAAAATATAGCGTATCGCCATTGAGATCGACAGATGTCCCGACAAACTCAAGATCGGTAGAGGCAATAAAATAGCCATTAATATTCGCGTTGTTTAGATACGTACCATAAAATGGCTGCGTGAAAGCAATCGTTTGGTTTTCTGCTCCTGAGAGGTTGGTGGTTTGGTTAGTCCAGGTGCCGTTGTTGGTAATATCTCCCGTAATATTGAGCGTAAGAACATAATAGTTGTTTTGGATGGTTCCGTTATTAATCAAATCACCATTGATCGTCATAACATAGTTGGCTGAGCTGTTGTTTTGAAGAATGCCTACTACTTCAACTACCACATCTGAACTGTTGCCATAAAAGTTGTTGGTCAATGTATTGAATGTGCCGTATAACCCAACATAATCCGCAGTGATATTCGTACCTCCAATATAAGCGCCGTTCACCAGGTTAATATCCAGGTTATTGGCAATGATATCGCCATTTATCATATAGCCACCATCAAGCGTAAGCAAACCGTCGTTGAAATAAAAATCGGCACCCAGCACACTCACTTGTGTTCCGATAAAATGCAGCGTGTCCGATACCACATTGATGTCTTTCGCACCATTGGCCAGGTTAAAGTATTGAACGGTCAGCGGTTGTGAAGCATCAATGTCGTGTTGTGTGTTGTAAAGCTTCAGTTGATAATTCGACAGCACCCCATGCTGGTATAAACCGCCCCAGAGATTGATATAGAGAAAATAGTAATTATTCTGGATGGTTCCGTAATTGATCAAATCGCCGTCAATTCCCAGGGTGTAATTGGTAAAAGTGGCATTCTGAAAGGTTACATTGGTATCGATGATAATATCTTTGATCTGGACATTCATATCCAGCAAAACATTACTGTTGATATAGACAGTATCTGTGGTTGATAGAGGAACGATTCCTCCAACCCAGGTAGCAGGTTGCGACCAATAACCACCTGCGGGTGTGGATTCGTATATTGCTGCACGATTCAGTTGTGTCGTGCTCAGGAAAATTGTCAATACAATGATCCCTTTGAAAAATCGTAAATCTGTAATCATGATGGTAAGTTTTTTTGAGCAGTTAATAACCTGAATGCCCGGTTTTTTGACAACTATTTAAAAGATCAACAAGGCGTAGAGAAGTGCGCAAAATACAAAGCATCGGTTGTAACAGTTGTGAATAAACTGTTAATTAAGATTTTTTTAACACTGGTGAGGGGTTTGGAAGACCGATTTGCGACAACGAAGCAACAAGAATAAAAGCGATATCGGTATGAAAATTCAGAGGTAGTGGTTTTGTGCGTCAACACAAAACCAGAAAAAATATTATCTTTATAAACAAAAGCAGCATCCACAAATCAACTCTATGAAAAAAACATCCTTTTTATTTTTTATGTTTCTTGCCTTATTCAGCCATGGGCAATATACCCTGCAAAAACAATATGGTGATACAGTAGATTGTTCGGGGTTACATGTGATACAAACAAATGACAATGGCTTTTTAATTATTGCTTCTAAAAATCCGGTCAGCCAATTTTATGATGATCTGTTTGTGATCAAAACAGACCAGATGGGTGATACACTTTGGACCAAAACCCTTTCTCTCGAATCAGGTTTTGTTGGAGCAGGTATTCAAACTGCCGATGGTGGTTTTGTTATCACCGGAAAAACAGGTATTTATCTTTTTTTAATGAAGTTAACCGAAGTGGGTGATATATGGTGGTCAGTAAAATACAACTTTGGCACCACCTACGCCAATGGTATTTCTGTTATCGAATCGGGCGATCATGATCTGTATGTAGTAGGTGAGAATTTTATCGGTGAAGAGGTTTGCTGTGCGCCACTGGTATTAAAAACAGACGCTGAAGGTAATATTCTTGATTCGTTTAATTTGCCCTATGCCGAAAATGGCCGGGCATATGATATCGTCGAAACACCGGATAGTAATTTTGTTATCTCCTATAGTTCGATCTACATGGGGCCTCCCGACCCGCAACTGATAAAGGTTGATAAAAACGGAAATACGCTGTGGCACAAAGCATATGATTCTTATTGTGAATGCCATGTGAATTTGACCCACGACAATGGATTTATTATCTCAGGACATCAGGTAAATACGTATAAACCCTACTTAATAAAAACTGATTCAGCCGGCAACATTATCTGGAATAAGAGTTACTCGGATTACCATGTTTTTAATTACGATCTGAAGGTAACACAGGCAACTGATAACGGCTATTTGATGGTAGGTGGAATGATGGATTCAGTAAGCGATCTTATAATTTTAAAGATCAATAGTTTGGGTGATTCCGTTTGGGGCAGGACATACGGAGGCACCGATGAGGACTTTGGCAATTCAATTATTACTACAAACGATAATGGATTTGCAATTGTAGGTTACACCAGGAGCTTTGGTTCAGACCATAGGGAAGTCTGGTTCCTTAAAACAGATAGTTTGGGATTGATCACTTCAACCCGGAAGTATCCAATAACAGAAAAACACATTAACATTTATCCGAACCCATTTTCAAACTCAACAACATTAAAAGCAAACACAGAATTTAAAAATTTAAATGTGTCAGTACTAAACGCATTGGGGCAGAAAATAAAACAGTTCGATAACATCAACGGTACTTCTTTTACATTATATCGCAACGATCTGCCTAAGGGCATTTACTTTCTTCAACTTGCACAAAAAGATGATTTTGTTGCGATAGAGAAAGTTATAATCATTGATAATTAATAATAGAAACAGAAAATCCAATTAGCGCTCATTAGCCCAATTCGCTTAAATTCGCGGCTAAACAGAATAA
>JAGQVF010000033.1 GCA_020438135.1 Bacteroidales bacterium
AAAGTTACCTGAAGAACGAAGCTGGTTGATCTCTTCCCAGTCGAAAGAATACATCACCATTTTAGCTGAATGAGCCGCTCCCAGATTTCTTTTGGTTTCCTGGTTGATGATGCGGTAATATTCCTGTGTGGATTGCCAGGTGATACCGCCGATGAGTCCGATGGTTTTCATATTTAATGAACTTGGAATAAAATTTTAAATAAAAAGACTCAATTGAGTCAGAATAAAAAAATCAATCTGACAAATTTATTAAATCTCTTAATAACCGGGAAGTATGATGTACCGTAAGAATATCAATTCTTGATGTATTCACTATTTTATAAACAATTCTGTAGGCGCCACGGATCAATTCTCTTATGTTCTCTTCATTAAAATCAATAACAACTTTCCCGGCTTTTGGATATTGTTCTAAAATATCCACAGCAGTAAAAAGCCTGGTTACGGTGACTTCAGCATATCTTACTGAATCCTTTGCAATGTAGTCACCTATGTCTCCAAGATCCTGAATTGCATTTTTCGTCCAGACTATTTTAACCATTTACCAAGTTGTCTTTTGGCATCAGCTTTTGAAAATGTATACCCTTCTTGAGAATCTCTGAGCCCTTTTTGTACTTTTTCTAAAAAAATCAAGTGATCGATTACCTGATCAATGGTAAGGTTCTCAGGCAAACTATCCAATGAATTGATTATTTGAGTCTTTGTTATCATATTGTCCAGATTTTATCAAAAAAATAACGTTTCAAGTTTAAAGAGTGAATAAAACAGGTTGTATTATTTGTTCGCCAGGAACACTTTCACCACCTCAAGCATTTCCTTTTTCGCCTTCTCCAAATCGTCGTTCACCAACGTCACATCGAAACGATCGGCATAACCCAATTCCTGAACAGCTTTATCGAGACGGGTTTTAAGGCTCTGATCATTTTCAGTGGATCGCGCACGCAGGCGTTTTTCGAGCTGCTCCACATCGGGTGGCATTACGAACACTGCCAATGTTAGCTCAGGATATTGCTGTTTGATGTTGAGTCCACCTTCCACATCCACGTCGAAAATCACATGTTTGCCTTCCTTCCATATCCGCTCTACCTCCGACTTTAAGGTTCCGTAAAAACTTCCTTCATACACCTCTTCCCATTCGACAAATTCGTTGTTTTCGATTTTTTTAATGAAGTCATTCTTGCTGATAAAATGGTAATCGATACCGTCTATTTCTCCTGATCGTTTTGGTCGGCTGGCCGCAGAAATGGAAAAGGCAAGATTCAGATCAGATTCAAGCAGATGTTTCACCAGGGTGGTTTTTCCCGCTCCGGAAGGTGCTGATATGACAATGAGTTTACCGTTTTTTTTCATTCCGTTTTAAAGAATATTAAACAACTGTTCCTTGATCTTCTCCAATTCATCTTTCATTTGCACCACGATCTTCTGGATATTGGCTTCGCTGGCTTTCGAACCGAGGGTGTTGATTTCACGCCCCATTTCCTGTGTGATAAAGCCAAGTTTCTTACCCTGGGCTCCCTCTTCATTCAAGGTTTCTTCGAAATATTTACAGTGCTTTTTCAACCGCACCTTTTCTTCCGTGATATCCAACCTTTCCATATAAAAGATCAGCTCCTGCTCAAAACGGTTTTTATCTACATCCTCCTGATCGACAAGCTCATGCAGATCTTTTTTGATTTTATTTTTTAAGGTTTCTATCCGCTCTTTTTCAAAGGGAACCACCTCATCCAAAAGGGTAAGAATTTTTTCACTCCGGTAAATAAGTTCTTTTTTGAGGGATGCTCCTTCCTGCAACCTGAATTCATCCACTTTCAAAAGGGCAGTTTCCACGGCTTCTCTCAGAAGTTCCCACTCTTCTTCGCTGAGATCTTCACGGGCAGGAATCATTACATCCGGCAGACGGATGATCGTAGGCAGCAGTTCATCCATATTGCCATGCCCGATCTCGCCGGAAACTTCTTTCAGATCGTTAAAATATTTCTTTACAAGCGATTTATTGATTGAATAATTGGCCGATTCGCCACCCTCGAGGGTAATCGTGAAATCAACCTTGCCCCGGAGAAGCCGGTTTGAGATCATCGAACGCAGTTCAAGTTCCTTTTCCTTGTAACCATTAGGCAAGCGTGCGTTGATATCGAGAAACTTGCTGTTGAGCGTTTTGATCTCTACGATGTGTTTTCGGTTGTCGTAACTACACTCCGCTTTTCCGAAACCGGTCATTGATTTGATCATGATCTGAAATTTGATTACAAAGGTAGAAAAATGGACGGAAATGTAATGTATGCTTTTGCCCTTTGGCATTTAGCTTTTAGCAATCCTGAATTAGCCAAAGGCCAATGGCTAATAACCAGAAGCCAACAAAAAAATCTAACTTTGCAAATCATAATCCGGCTTTATGGAACAAACAATCTTCTATATAATCATCGCCATCATCATCTTCGATTACCTGCTCGAAAGATTCCTCGATTACCTGAATGCGACCCGCAGAAGTACTAAACTTCCAAAAGAACTGGAAGGGATCTACGATGCAGAGAAATACAAAAAATCGCAGGAATATGAT
>JAGQVF010000324.1 GCA_020438135.1 Bacteroidales bacterium
TGGCTTATATCCGCGTTGCTTAGCAGCGTCTTCGAGCCGTTGCTGCCATTTTGATTTTTTCTTCGGTTTCTTTTTGTTAATCTCGATCTGTTTCCTGATCTTGCTTTCGTCGATGGTTTGACGGATCAGGTACATTTGAGCAAAAGTGATCACATTGGCCAGGAAATAATAGTAGCTCAAACCTGCTGCATAACCGTTAAAAATACCGAGGAACATGATTGGCATGATGTACATCATGGTTTTCATTCCCGGCATTTGTTGTTGCGATGAACCCATCATATCCTGGTTGATCTTTGTGTAGATGAGGGTCGAAACGGTCATCAAAAGGGTAAATAAACTAACGTGATCACCATAAAACGGAATGTTAAATCCAAGGTCGAGAATGGAGTCATAACTCGACAGGTCATCGGCCCACAAGAATGACTCCTGCCGCAATTCGATGGCAGACGGAAAAAACCTGAACAGCGCAATGAGGATCGGGAACTGTAACAGCATGGGGATACACCCGGCCATCGGGTTCACCCCGGCCTGCTTGTACAACCCCATGATCGCCTGCTGCTTTTTCATCGCATCCTCTTTTTTTGGGAATTTCTGGTTGATCTCTTCAATCTCCGGCTTAAGTACACGCATTTTAGCCGACGATTTATAAGATTTATAGGCAATTGGGAACAAAACGATTTTCAACAAAATGGTTAAAACAAGTATGATGATGCCATAGTTCCATCCAAAACCTTCCAGAAAATTAAACACCGGAAGAACCGCATACCGGTTGATCCATGCCATCAGGAAAAACGACCAGCCCAGCGGGATCTGACGTTCCAGGTCGAGTTTGTATTGCCGTAAGGTTTTAAACTTGTTCGGACCAAAATACATCGACATCGGAATAGACGTTTGTCCGGCATCTGCCAGTGGAATCCCGATCTGGGTTTCCATCGACCGCAGATAATGAGGAGAGGGATTTTCCTTTTCCCATGTTTTCACATTGGCATTCAGGAAATAATCATTAGCAATGAGGGTAGAAGTAAAAAACCGCTGCTTGAAAGAGACCCACTTGATCCTCGTAACAAGCTCTTCTTCGTCATCTTTGGTCTCTGAAAGATAATCGACCTCATCCTCATAAAACTTGTAATATATGGTAGGGCCATTAAACCGGTCGACACTTTTTTCGAGTTTCAGCATATCGGTTTTCCAGTTCAGATCAACATAGTTGGTCCCTTTTTCGATATAAGGTTCCATTCCTACGAAATTGATATCAAAACCGATCATGTATTCATCACCTTTTACGGTGTATAAAAATTCGATATAACTGGCCTTGTTAAAAGTACTGTCTGAAGCATCAACATATAATCGCATGGAGAGGTTTTCAGACTGTTCTCCGGAAATTTGTTTGGGACCGCTGTACTGATCCGGCCTGAAATATAGATCATTGGTATTGATGATCCGGTTATTGGCAAAAAAGGTTAAACCAAAACTTGTACTCGATGGATCGAATGGGATCAAAGGCAGGGAGTCGTATGTTTGATAATCCTTCAGTTCCACAGAAATGATCTTTCCACCCTTTGCAGCTACCGTAATCTTTAGCAGTTCATTTTCAATGGTGTAAAGGTTGTCGGAACCGGTGCCTGAATTTGCAAAAACACCCAGCTTATCGCGGTTGATGTTACCTTCTACTGGTTGATTATTTCCCTTTTGCCCGGCACTCACCTCATTGATCTCACCACTTCTGCGAATTGAATCCTGCCGTGCCTGTTCCACACGTTTCACCGCATCAATGGAATCTTTAACCCAATTAACCCGGGCGATTGAATCCTGCCGTTGCTTTTGCGCTTCCCGCTCTTCTTCAGAAGGGGTATTCCATATACTGTAACCGATCAGGATCGCAAAAATCAGGATCAATCCGGTGATTGTATTTCTATCCATGCATGTAAAATTTACTTCAATAAATCGAGCGGCAAAGATAATGAATGTTGATTGACAGGAAAGGATTAAATAGATTTAATAGATTGACTGGATTTAATAGAATTAATAGATAGAGTGGATTTATGATGAGGTTAACTTACCCGTATTCAAAAATCGAAAAGGTGATCGGGTGAAAATCGGAGTGCCTCCCAATATCTACCCACCTGTAAACAGATTAATGAGTTCAATTCCTCAAGAGCGGAACTTCGCGTAGCTAAGCCAGCGAATTTCATTCACACAAATTCACCAATTCAACAAATTCAACCGATTTATCTGATCAACCGATTTAACTATCTTTGAATCCTCAAAATTTGAACAGACAAAAGCATGCCACAGGTTTTAATAATTGACGACGAAAGAAGCATCCGCAACACACTTGCAGATATTCTCAGCAATGAAAAATACCAGGTTGATCAGGCGGAAAACGGAGAGATTGCCCTTGAAAAGATCAGCAACAATACCTTTGATGTTGTTCTATGCGATATCAAAATGCCCGGAATGGACGGCATTGAAGTTTTGGAAAAAGCGGTAAAAATAACGGATAGTCCATTCATTATGATATCCGGTCATGGCACCATCGAAACGGCCGTGGAATCGATCAAAAAAGGAGCTTACGATTATATCGAGAAACCACCGGATCTGAACCGGTTGCTCATTACCATCCGCAATGCAATGGATAAATCGAACCTGGTGAATGAAACAAAAAAATTGAAAAAGCAGGTAAGCGAGTCGTGGAAAATGGTTGGAGATTCAGAACCGATCGAAAACATCAGGGAGATGATCGACCGTGTAGCCCCCACCGAAGCAAGGGTTTTGATCACCGGTGAAAACGGAACGGGAAAAGAACTCGTTGCCAGGCAGCTTCACGAAAAAAGCAACCGCTCTCATGCACCATTCATCGAAGTCAATTGTGCTGCTATACCATCTGAACTGATTGAAAGCCAGCTTTTCGGTCATGAAAAAGGATCATTCACATCTGCTATTAAACAAAGAAAAGGAGATTTTGAACAGGCACATGGCGGTACTATTTTTTTGGATGAGATCGGCGACATGAGCCTATCAGCCCAGGCTAAAGTTCTGCGGGCGCTACAGGAAAACAAGATCACAAGAGTAGGAGGTGAAAAAGACATTCAGGTTGATGTTAG
>JAGQVF010000325.1:0-1650 GCA_020438135.1 Bacteroidales bacterium
GATTACCGGGTGGTCAATAATTTTTTGGGTACAAATGTAGATTACGATATTTTGCAATCAATTATCCTTGGCAATGACCTCACATATTACGAAAACGGAAAATTCAGGGCAACATACGATAGCAAGGAATATCACCTTGTAACTGCCGGCAGAAGCAAACTTAAGAAATACATCAGAAACGAAGAAGATGCTTCACGGATCTACATCCAGAATATTTATCTGAATCCCGAAACCTTTAAGATCACCAATATGAAAGTGAAGGAAATTGAGGGCGAAAACCGAAAGCTGGATGCGACTTACAGCAACTTTCAAAACCTGGGTGAACAGTTGTTTCCGCACACAATTTTATTTGATATATCGGCTGATAATCCCATCCTGGTCGATCTGTCCTATTCAAAAATTGAATTAGACAAAAAACAGGGTTTTCCTTTCAGGATAAGTTCAAAATATGATCCGGTAAAATAATAAATAGCCCTTACTGTTTATATTTGCATATTATTGCAGATCAATGAAAGTTCCTACAATCAGATCAGTAGTTTTGTCCTGTTCCGGCTTTTTCAGTTGGATTCTGCTTTTTAGTTTGCTTCTATCCTCACCGGCTTTTTCTCAAAATAAAAAAGCCCAACTCCAGGAGAACAAAAAAAAGATTGAAGAAGAGATTGAATATAATTCCAAATTGCTCGAAGAAACCCAAAAATCCAAAGAGAGCACACTCAATCAATTGGTTATTCTTAAAAATCAGATATCGTCGCGCGAGAAACTTATTAAAACCATTGAGGAACAAATAGAAAACATCGATAATCAGATCGATCTTAACGCCGAAATCATCAAAAATTTGAAAGAAGATCTGAAAAATCTGAAGAATGAATATGCCGATATGATTTATTATGCCTACAAAAACCGGAATGCATTCGACCGTTTAATGTTTGTTTTTGCTTCCAGCGATTTTAACCAGGCTTACAAACGTTTGAAATATTTTCAACAATACACGGCGTATCGTAAAACGCAGGCACAGCTGATCGTTACAACCCAAAATGAAATACAAGCCACGCTCGATACTTTGCAAGGTCATAAACAGGAAAAAACCGGTTTGTTACTTTCACTAAAAGATGAAAGAGATCAACTTCAACAAACCAGGAATCAGCAAAATACAGTATATAAAACCCTGAGCAGCAAAGAAAAAAAGCTTGTTAATGTGATCAGGGATAAAGAAAAAGCTGCCAAAAAACTGCAGTCGGAAATTGAAAAGATCATCGCCGAGGAGATTCGGTTGGCAGCCAACAAATCAGGAACAACAGCCACCGGAACTTTTGCCCTTACACCTGCAGAGATGGAACTGTCGGCCAATTTCAAAGAAAACCAGGGAGGTCTTCCCTGGCCACTCGAAAAAGGAATTATTTCTGGCACTTTCGGAGAACATCCGCATCCTGTTTTTGCCAATGTTAAAACCAAAAACAATGGCATCGATATTTTAACAGATGAAAAATCGAAAGCAAGAGCTGTTTTCAGTGGTGAAGTAACCCGTGTGATGACGATTCCGAATTACAATTACGTGGTGATGATCAGGCACGGCGAATACCTGTCGGTGTATTCAAACCTGGACGAAGTATTTGTTACCAAAGGTCAAAAGATTGAAACAAAACAGGAAAT
>JAGQVF010000325.1:1716-3555 GCA_020438135.1 Bacteroidales bacterium
TGGAAAGGAAAAACATTACTCAATCCCGAAAGCTGGCTGGCAAAATAAAAGCTACAGATCTTCTTCGTCATCAGGCGTAATTACCTTGATGCCGTCATATTTCTTCTCGGTGCCGTTTTCATAGAAAATACTGATAAAAGGAGTACCGTCATAATTGTATTTGATCCATTCTCCATCTTTTAATCCCATGATGTATTTACCTTCGGTTTTCACATTTCCATTATCCCAGAACCAGGTATGTCTGCCATTGGGATTATCCTCGATAAATTCACCTTCGAAACTCAGGTTTCCGTTGTTGTACCAGGTTCTCCATTTACCGTTTCGCATACCGCTAAAATATTCACCTTCCGACTTGTGATCACCATAGTTAAAAACCCAGGTTCCCTGACGCAAATCTTCGATATAGTCACCTTCAGAAATCACTTCTCCGTTTTTATCGTATTCAACGCTATGGCCATCGATCATTCCGTTAAAATAGCTCTCTTCGCGCAACAGGTCGCCGGTGGCGTAATACCATGTCCACTGACCGTCTTCCTTGCCATTTTTATTGTATGAACCGATTTGTTCGAGCTGTCCGTTGGGGTGATAAAATTTCCATTGACCAGTCCTATTTCCATTGTTATAAGTGCCTTCAGATTTAATTGCTCCATTGGGATAATATTCTTTCCATGGTCCGTCTTTAATTCCTTCATCATTGATGATCCCCTCCCCGATCATGGTACCGTTTTTAAAAATGTATCCGGCAACTACATCTCCTTCGGGCGAATACTCACGACGAATGCCTTCCGGTGTTTCATCCTTATAACTGGCAACAGTTTTAACCTTACCATTGGGGTAATATTCCCGTTTTATATCAAGTTTGGCCAACTCAGCAACATCTTCCTGCAATACACCATCAATGTATTTTGAAGTTGAAAGCAAACTTCCATCCTTCGAATACTCTTTAAAATATCCATGTTTCAGATCGTTTTTAAATTCCCCTTCCAGTTTAACCTGCCGGTTATCATAGAAATATTTCCATTTACCCTGTTTCATACCTGCAGCATCGATCCTGTTAATCACTTCAATGTCTTCGATATATCCTTTTTTGTAATAGATCAATTTGATGACCCTACCATCGCTTTTAGCATATTCACGTCCAATTCCGGATTCAAGTCCATCTTCAAAATAGATCTCCTTTTTAAGCGCTCCATCAGGATAATAGATGTATGTATATCCCTGCTTTATGTCATCTGCGAAATTTTCTTTTGTAATTTCCTCTTCGTGATAGGTGGTTCTCAACCCGTTTTTTTTGCCGTTTTCATAGGTTATCTTCACAGCAACCTGACCTGAATCGCTGTAAAAGGTCCACACGCTATCCAGTTTAAAATCTTTCCTGTTTCCTTCAGATTTGATGATACCGTTTTCGTAATAGGTTTTCCAGTATCCATCCGGTTGACCGTTTCGCATGGTTCCTTCGGAAGAAACTTCACCGTTTTCGTAATAAAAAATATTGTAACCGTTCGGATCGATCTTTTGCTCCTGCTGGGCATGCAGGGCAAAAGCTATAAAAAAACCGATCAGGAAGAGTAACCTTTTCATCATTTTACCAGGTTTAATTTCCGGGAAATATCCAGCATTCTGTTGATCGGAATTTTTGCTTTTTCAATCACTTCATCAGCCAGAATTATTTCAGGTTTTTCATTTTTCAGGCACAAATATAACTTTTCCATGGTATTGAGTTTCATGTAGGGACAATCGTTGCAGGCACATGTTTCATCAGCCGGAACAATTAAAAAATCTTTGCCAGGCGAATTTTTCTTCATTTGATGAATAATTCCTGTTTCAGTAGCTACTATA
>JAGQVF010000034.1 GCA_020438135.1 Bacteroidales bacterium
GAAAAGATAAGTACCTCACCATTCAGGCGGGTTAGTAGTTCATAAGAAATCCCTGCAGGGAAGCTGGTGTTTATAACCTCAGGATTACCATTTTCATCAAAGATCAGCCTGAATATCCTGTTGTTGATCCGCAGGAGATACGATGAGTCTGATTCGTTCACAATATTGGCTACTTTGTTTATTGAGTTTTGGGTGATGGAAAGATCGACCGGTTTGAGTTTCCCGTTTTTAAGGATCCACAACCCATTGGCCGTTCCTGTCAGCATACCCAACCGACCTGCATCAAGCATACAATAAACATCCCCGAAAGTGAAACCGCCATATTGTAACCCGTTGTTCAGGTGAAATATAACCCCCTGTTTTTTATTCCAACCGAAAATACCAGCATTGTAGGTTCCGATCCAGAGGGTATCACGACCAGTTTCGAGAAATGAACGGACAAAAGGTACGAGTGAACCGCCATTGCCATCGGGTAAACGATTAACTTTAGTAAACAATGGTTTCCGTGCCGGGAGCAATGCCAGTCCATGTCCATCTGTTCCAAACCAGATGTTGCCCTGTTTGTCGGTGAATCCTGTTGTGATGGCTTCCACAGGAACCTGGGATCCATCCTGAGCCGATAATCCCACGATTTGATTCTGCAGGTTAAAATCGTGATCCAGGATATAAATTCCATAATTTGAAGTGAGCAGCCAGATGTTGCCCGAGTTGTCGTTGGCCAGGGCATGTATTCGGGTGTTTTCGGGTAAGAACGACAAGGATGAAACATCCATACGTTCTGTTTTTCCGGAAGCATACAACATATGCAGCGCGCCGGAAGTAGCAAATAAGGTGCGGTTTGGGGTTAATGGAAGAAAAGCCCTGTGACTTTCGCCCATTAGATCCGTAATCCTGTAATGGGTCTGCACGATCCCTTTTTCGTATGTATGTTCCAGTTTTAAGACATCAAGCAAACTGACGATCAGCCACTTCTCATTTTTCCTGATAGGATTGATTTCAAGTCCTTTGATGTCCTGCCTGAGGGTTTGCCGGTGGATCTTCTTGTCGGAGAGGTTGATCGTAATGATGCCCGCAGGAGGTACCAGCACCGACAACGAATCTTCTTCGAGAAAAAGCGGGAGGCAGGGCTTCCCGGATAGATCGCTGATGCCCTGAAAAGCCGGGACCAGCAGTTGCTTCGATCGGTCGAAATAGAGCAATCCGAAATCCGAGCCCACCCACAAATTACCTGTGCTGTCGCTGATCAGGTGGCGGATACTGTTGCTGAGCGATGCATTGCCATCGGTGCCCCTGACATAATACCTGCTAAAAGTTCTTCCATCGAAACAAGTGAGCCCATCGCCCGTGGAAATCCACAGGTAGCCGAAAACATCCATGTTGAGGGCCTGCACCGATGATTGCGACAATCCATCTTCAACATTGTAGTTGATAACCTGATATTCCGACCCTGAAAGCAGGAAATGCACTGCCATGCATAAAACAAATACCGATAGGCGCATATAAGCTCACGATTCAGTTCAAACAAAGTAAAATCATTTTTTCGAAAATTCCCTGCGGTTTTTTTTAAAAGCAATGCCGGCTTTAAAAAACAATAGTTTAATATGTGACTTTTGGCGATTTGTTCGTTATATATATAATGTAATTAGATATATCAGCTTCGACGATTTTTCCAGGTGATAAAATGCTTACTTACACTGCTGAAAATCTGCAAAAAATTGAGCCATGAACACAAAAAAATCCCATGCCGCCGACCTTGAAAACAAACGGTTTATTTTTTTCGAACTGGGTTGTGTTATCACCCTTGCCGTTGTTTTGCTTGGATTTAACCTCAGAACCCATGAAAAAAAACCGGGAAGTCTGCTTTCCGACCGAAGCGTGGCTGTTCAGGAGGAGATGATTGCGATCACGCAGCAGGAAAAATTGCCTCCACCGCCGGCTCCACCTGCCCAAACAACTGTAATTGAGATCGTTTCGAACGAATCCGAGATGGAATCAGAAGAGATCGAGTTCAATGCCGAAGCCGATCAGGATACACGGATTGAGACCTATGTACCATACACACCGCCGGATATGGAAGAGGAAGAAGAAGCTGAAGAGATCGTATTCGTAATTGTGGAATCGATGCCATCGTTTCCGGGTGGAGATGAAGCCCGGATAGAATACCTGCGGCAAAACATCAGCTACCCCATCATGGCAAGGGAAGCCGGTATTGAGGGTACCGTGTACCTTACCTTTGTGGTTGAAAAAAACGGTGAGATCACCAGTGTGAGGGTGCTGAGAGGCATCGGTGGAGGTTGCGATGAAGAAGCCGTACGTGTGGTTGAAAACATGCCTCTCTGGATTCCCGGAAAGCAACGGAATATCCCGGTGCGTGTGCAGTTTAACCTTCCGGTTAAATTTATTCTGATGTAGGAGGATGAACCGGTAGTGGTTGTTGGTCCGTGTTTAATCTTACCCTTATATTCACAATCATCGGTTGATGAAGATCATGCTTTTTCTGAAAGAACATCCGGATTGTTCGTCTCCTGCTTTCCTTCCAGTTCCTTCACACGGTCGCGCAATTCTTTGATCCGGAATTCGCGGCCTACAAAAAGATTGTTGAGCCGTTCGAGTTCCTCGTTTAGGGTTCGTAATTCTTCGTTTGACAAAACCAGTCGTTTGTTTTTTTCCTCGATCTCCAGTGTGCGTTCGTGCACAAGATGTTCAAGGTTTTGTTTCATTTCCGACAACTCTTTATTGATGCGAAAAGCCTCCTCTGTTTTTTTACCCGCAATTGTCAGCATTTTTATTAGTTTTTGATACATCCTGTTGATGCTCAAAATCATGATCAGAGAAAGAAAAAGCATGCTTGTAAAAACAGATGCCCAGCTTATGGCAGTTTTGTAACTGTAGAGAATTTTGGAATTGATCTCAAGTATACCATACATAAACAAATAAGCAGAAATCGCTATTATCAGAAGGGTTAGGCCTAAAACCCACAGCGATTCTTTGAGTCCCTGGAGAAACGTTGTGATAACGATTACACCCAGGAAAAAGACGAGGCTGCCACTGGCAAAACCTTCATAGAACATCACATAGGTAGCAACAAAAAACCCACTGCTAATGATAAGCCACGAAATGGTGCGGGTTTTTAATTTGCTTCTAAATATTAACCCCGCAATAAAGGGAAGAAAAAACAGGATATAAAAATAGCCACTCAGAGGTATGCCCTTCGATGTGTATTCGAAAATGGCGATGATCACGGCAACCAATCCCAACACATTTGTAATATACAGAATCAGATCAACGGTTTGTTGTTTGTCTTCTTCGATCGAAACTTCCGGATTGTGAACCAATCCGAAAAATGATTTGATGTTGTTTTTCATACGTAAATAGCACGGCTTCCGGGTAAAAAGCCATGTTCGATTCTTTTGTTTTAAAAATGAGTTTTCAATAGCGCAACATGTTATACTTTTTTCATTTTATAAAGTTTGGGATAGAGGACTGAAATATTGAGCTATCAGTTATGACGGGAAATGATCAGTCAGAAAACCAGGTTAGTGGCAGCCATCTAGGATGTGTGATCATGTTTTACTCACGACCGTGTAGCCGGCAGCTCTTTCTGTTCCTTTTTTTCTGCCTTTTGGCGAATGTCTTTATCCGAAGCCGGCAATGTGATGATGTGAATGCTCACCCCCAAAGCGATCAGCAGCAAAAGAACCTGTATCCAGATATTCCCAACGAAAAACAGTGCCGAGGCGAGGATGGTGATCCACAACAGGACAACCGACCAGATCTTGGTTTGCCGCGGAACACCTCTTCCTTCAAGGTAAGAAGTGATGTATTTGCCGAACAGGCGGTTGTTGAGCAGCCAGTTGTAAAACCGCTCCGAGCTTCGGGCAAAAGCCCATGCTGCAAGCAGAAGAAAGGCAGTGGTAGGCAGCAACGGTACGAAGATGCCAAGGAATCCAAGTCCGGTGGACAGGAATCCAAGCACCAAAAGAAATATTTTCAGGGTTTTGTTTTGGGTGACCTGAAGCCTGATTTTGCGACCTTTTTTATGTTTTTGTGAACCACTTTGAACCATCGGTGCAAAGTAACGGAATTTCTGCTGATTTAATATATGTGATGGGGTTAAATGTGAGGAAAATGGTTTGGAGAATGGGTGAATGGGAGTAGTTGACTTGTGACTTGTCCTGAATTAAGTTTACAGAAAGAATAAATTAAATTCAGGATTATGAGCCGGAGACTCAAAGCCATTGCCGGGGTGCATCGTGCCGGGCCGACCGCTTAATTTGTTTGGTTCTTATTGCTTTACTGTTTTTCTTATATAATATTGTTGGTCCATTGTTACCCGGATAAAATATATCCCGGGTGCGGCTTGCTCCGAATTCCATTCAAAAACATGGTTTCCTGGAGTGTATTCCCGGTTTGTTAAAGTTGCGATCCATTTGCCGGCAGCGTTTAAAACTTCAACCTTCACCGTTGATTTCACATCTGTTGTGAACGAAACAGTAGCTTTGTTATGCACCGGATTGGGATAAACCTGAAGGGTTGCAGCAGGGTTAGCCGGAATTTCATTCGCACCAACAATGCCCCCGTTTTCGGAGTGTAGTATTAAACCGTCGCTTCCCACAACCCAGAGGTTTTCCTGGTCAGTCAGTTCCAGTGAATGCAACCATTTTGTTGTATTGCTTTGCTGTTCGGTCCAGGTTATGCCGCCATCCTCTGTATGCAAAATCTCACCCTCCTGTCCGGTAACCCAACCCTCATTCAGATTGGCGAATTTTATAGCTGTAAAATCATGATCTTCACCTGCATTAATTACCTGCCAGTTCGTACCTCCATCGGTGGTCTTTATAATATATCCATCCTGGCCGGCACACCAACCCGTTTCTTCGTCAATAAAATATACATCCTGTAATGAATAAGGAAACTGAAATTGTTCCTCCCAGTTTTCACCGCCATCACCGGTAAACAGAACAGGGGAGTCATAGCCTGTAGCTATCCAACCGCTGTGGTTATCGATAAAAAAAACGGAATTAAATGAGCCGGGGTATGAATATTCACTCCAATTGCTACCACCATCCGTTGTTTTCACAACGTTTCCCGACCAGCTTACAGCCCACCCGGTTTCACTGTCCGCAAAATGAATTCCATAATAATTGAATACAGGAGCAGCTAGTAATTTTTCCCAATGAAAACCTCCGTCATCGGTATGCAGAATTTCTCCGTAATAATCGGTAACCCATCCCTCCGTTTCATTGATAAAAAAGATGTCGGTAAATGCATGTCCGGTATGGCCGTGAACCGCATACCATTGGTTGCCACCGTCCATGGTTTTTAAAATGATACCGTCGGCACCGCAAATCCATCCAAGTAATGAATCGACAAAACAGACCGATTGAAGACCACTTTCGGTGAAACCCAATTCGATCGGGTTCCATTCGGTTTGCGAAGGTGCCTGCATGAAAATGCGATCGGGATATCCCACCGCAAAACCCCAGCCGACATCTGTGAAAAAAATAGACTCAAGCATAAAGTCAATGCTCAATTGATCGTCCCAGGTAGCACCTCCATCCAGTGTATGTTTGATTATGCCGACAGACCCCGGATCAGCGATGTACCAGCCCTCGTTCTGATCTTTAAAATATACCGAAGGATAATACATGCCGGAGTTGTAGGTGTTTGTTTCCCAGTTTGTTCCGCCATCAGTGGTGTAAAAAACCCCGTTTTCTCCACTTGCCCAACCGTGGTTTTCGCCGGTAAAGTGAATAGAAGTCAGTGCGGCTGTTGAAGTACTTGTATGTTGTTGGTTCCAGCTCAGGCCGCCATTTGTCGTTTTATAGATAGATTCATTTCCTCCGGCGATCCATCCGGTTTGATTATTCAAAAAGAAAACATCCCTGAGGTCATAATAAGTTCCTGTGGAGACCTGGGCCCAGGTTGAACCCTCATCGAATGAATGAAGCAAAAGGCCATCATCGCCGGCAATCCATCCGTGGTCGAAGCTGCTGAAATAGATCGATTGCAGGTTATGAGCCGTGCCTGTAGAAACAGAATTCCAGGTGTAGCCACCATCCTGTGTAACGGAGAGGCTGCCATTATCTCCGGCTGCGAATCCGCGAAATGTATTGACAAACCAAATTGAATTAATGTCATTGCTTTCACCCGTATATAACCGGTGCCAGTTTCCAGGGTAAAAGGAGGTTGTGCGATATATCTCATTGTCGTCGCCTACGATCCAGCCATTTGGGCCATTTGCCAGGTCGTCCGTAAAATACAGATCCCTGAAATGATTGTCGGTCTGAAATACGTTCTGATGAAACCACTGACCATTTGTTACAGACAATAATACAACGAGGGGAAGTAATAAAATTAATTTTTTCATAGCTTGTCTTTTAAACTGTTTTTCAATTGCGGTTATGATATGTGCAATCAAAAATAAGCAATAAGATGGATTTGCCAAAAATTATTTGAATGGTTTCGTAGTGCGGGATTCGGGGTAATTCATGCTAACCTCAATTGGTCTTATCAAAACCTTCTGTTTCCTGGTAGAAATGTGGGGCGACTTCCGTGTTTTTTAAGGGATGGACAATTTTCACGGATGGGCCTCACCCGCATCAATTGTAACGCCTGAAGCTGTCGAAGGGTGGCAGTATTACGTGAGATTGAGATGTAAATTTTAAGGCTTTACCCTGATCCATTGCGACGTAAATGATAGCCCCAACTACCCGGAGGTGGAAATCATCACACTTTCAAAAAAGGGTTCATTGGATGACGCTCTGATCCACCAGTCAATGATTACGAAATCAATCCTTTATTTTAATTATTTATCAGAAATTCCCAAAAATTATCCTTTGTTATGGAAAAGAAAGTATCGCCATAATTTTCGATCCAGGTGGCCGGCGCTTTTTTCTTTGATTTATGTTTTTTTATTTAATGCTAATCCGCTACGATACCACTAAACAAAATTTCTCGCTGATTCCACTGATTTTCGCAGAAAGGCAGTATATATATCAGCGCTTTCTCCGAAATCTGCGAGAAAAATATCTTGAAAGGTTTTATCTGGTAGATAATCGGATAATCAAATTTTATTTAAATGCTGTAAGTCTACCATTTAAAAAATTACCGTGAATTTTTCGAATATAATCTAAAAATTACCGTGAATTTTTCGAATAACTCAACTAAGTTCCAAAGAACTAACGTTTCATCTGAAGTTTTTTAACAAACAATCCGCATTCATTTTTCTTCAGGCGGGGCCTGGCTTGAATAATGGCGAGAGTAAGGGCAGGCTTGAAGCAGTTTGATTTTTCATTTTTTAGTCAGCTTATACC
>JAGQVF010000035.1:0-10376 GCA_020438135.1 Bacteroidales bacterium
GAAGGAAAATATTGTGTTTATATAATTGTTGTTTAGTGCTAATCCGCTACGATACCACTAAACAAAATTACTCGCTGATCCCACTGATTTTCGCAGAAAGGTAGTATTTATATCAGAGCTATCTGCGAAATCTGTGAGAAAAATATCTTGAAAGGTTTTATCTGGTAGATAAGCGGATAATCAAATTGTTGTTTTTACTATTGGCAATATACTGCAACAATTCAGTTTACCCTACTTATATTTCCTTTTTTGTAGTTTTCGAACCGATTTTTCCCTGCTAGAAATGGTGAATCCGGATTGTGGAGAACAACCAGTGCGAGAAAATTAAATCTATAGAAGACTTAATTAATTTCTTCCCGAAAATTCTTTTTGGCCATGTAGTCGGCGTCCCGCCACATCATAGAATCAACAGATATATTTCTCTGTTTCGCCTTCTCCCTGATTAAATTCATCCATTTATCACTTTGCTGCATTCTGTGATAGTAAATGATTTTTAGGGAATCCATTACCTTTTTATCTGGTGTTTTTACTTCCTCATAATAATCGTCAATCAAAGCGAATCGCAGGTAACCGAGGTTTAACGGAGAGAATAGCATAATGACCAAATCCTGTTTCTCAAGATAACAATAAACACAAATATCTTTAACTTTAGTGTCTGATTTAAAGTCAGGAGAATAAATAGTGCTATAATAATAGAAATAGCTTATTTTGTTGAATGCGTCTGAAAGAACTCCATCATAAATATTCCAAAAAAAACTATCACCAATCACCACCATCGACGGACGATCTTTTTGATCAATTGCGGAGTCTTTTTTTATAATAGCATAGGCTGCTTTTTCATGATTTACTTTGCTGTATATATTCATCAATTTTTCAAGGTCATTGTCTGTCTTGCGCAAATTATAAGACCATTCAGTGTCTGAAATATGGATTTGATTCATTGGCCGGTTAAATGTACCTTCGATAAATTTAATTAAAGAATCAGCAACAAGTCTTGCCCCAAATTCACTCCAATGTGTTCCGGTTTGGGTAAAGAGAGGTTGTTCAATTTGACCTTTAAGTTTTACAAACCATTCATTTACATCCAAAACAGGTAAATCGGACTCTTTAAGATATTTACTATAAGTAGTATAGTTATTTGGAGAATCATTCACCTGATAGTAATCAGGCAGATACTCAGGGAAGTAGTAAGGTTTTCCCGGTGCGATCAATATCATTAATTCCGTATTGTGTTCTTTTAGGTACGATCTTACAATTTGAAGTTTTTTAACAGCATATTTGATTTTATCTTCACCTGCATATGTAGTTCCCAAATATTCATCAATGTGCCATTTTTCGAAAAGGATATTATTCTTCCCGAGCACTAATCCGCGACCATGCGGTTTTTTAAATAAATCATATTGAAGTTCATTATATAACCTTACGAATACGGGTCTGAATCCAAAGTTGAAATCTATATATGCATTTAAACTGTCCTGGAAACTTCCATTATTCCAATTTGAAAAGGTTAAGTTTCTGAGTTCTGGTTCTTTTGAAATGCCATTCAAACCAGTTATGCTAATAATGTGATACTTTGACTGAACCATCTGCAGCATAAAAAGTGCAGCCAATATCCATATCAGTATTTTTTTCGTTGTTATCATGTTTAAAATCTAAAATAGATAAACGGACTGAATCCGGAACCTGCCAGCGTGGCAATGCAAAGTATAAACAATACCAATGCCACTGAAAAATAAGCCGGATGTTGTTTATTACTGATCCCTGTTTTATAAAAAATGTGCTGTAGTTTTGTCCCAAATCCCGAAAGGGTTAAGATAGAGATGAAAAATGCCACTACTAGGATCACAAAAAGTTCCCTGTTTTGAATGAATTGTAAGTATAATGAAGAAAAATTGAATTCAAACATTTTACGGTAAAATAACATGGAATTGTTGATTCCTTCTACCCGGAAAGGAACCCAGGCAAGTACCACAACGAAAAAAGTGTAAAGCCATCCGAAAAACGCCCCGCTTTTTTTAATAAACCTCAGCAGAAAAACCCTATCCAAAATAAGAAAAAGTCCATGGATCAATCCCCAAAGTATAAAATTCCAGGAGGCTCCATGCCATAGACCGGAAACAAAAAAAACAAACACCAGGTTAAAATATAATCTTCTTTTTGTGCTTACCCGGTTTCCTCCCAATGGATAGTAAAGGTAAAGACGCATAAAGGTTGTAAAGGTCATGTGCCAACGGCGCCAGAAATCTGTTATGCTTTTTGCGGTATACGGATTGTCGAAATTTTCAGGGAATTTGAACCCCACCATTCGACCAATCCCGATGGCCATATCCGAGTATCCCGAAAAATCAAAATAAATTTGAAAAGTATAAGCCAAAATCCCTATCCATGCGGTTGTGGAATCAAGCAAATGAAAATCCATTTCCATCACTCGGTTTACCTCCATACCCAGCACATCTGCAATCAACACCTTTTTTGCAAGACCAATCACAAACCTGTAAAACCCCGTTAATCGTTCATCATTGGTTTCCCGCCTGTTCTGAAGCTGATCGGCGATAGACTCAAACCGTACGATAGGCCCGGCGATCAATTGCGGAAACATGATGATGTATAACAAATAATCAAACGGGTTTTTCAGGGGCGAATGGATTCGCCGGTATACATCAATGGTGTAAGTTAGAGATTGAAATGTGAAAAATGAAATTCCAATAGGCAGTGCCACACGGGTCCATTCAACATGTTGCCAACCCAGTGCCGACAGGGTCATATTTACATTTTCTACGAAAAAGTTGGCGTATTTAAAATAAGCTAATAATCCCAGGTTGATAAAAATAGAAATACCTGCCACAAGGCGTTTTTTCCTTTTTTCGTCAATATTGTATAACCATTGTACCAGGTAAAAATTTGCAATGGTTGAGGCAGTTAAAATAAAAACAAACACGGGTGCTCCCCAGGCATAAAAGATCAAACTGAAAACCAAAAAAGTAAAGTTCTTTAGCTTTTTTGGAGTAAGGTTATAGATGATCAGGAATAAAGGGAGAAAAAACAGGGTAAATAAAATGCTGCTAAAAACCATTTTGACTAATTAAGCCGGCAAATGTAATAAACCCGCTAAAAAAAACCAATGAGAAATTTTCAGGATCAGGGTATTGTGGAATTGAAAATTCCATATTCTACCTGTTATCGCGGCAGATCAAAATACTTTTTAGTGTTATCTCCCCACGAATCAGGAACATCTGTATCGTCAAGGTTGTAACCGGGATCAACCCTTTGATAAAGGATATATTGCCAGCGGTAATTTGATAGTTCTCCTGAAGCATCGCTGTGTAACAGTGTAAAGTCGTTGGTTACCATGTCCTTCGTGTAAAAAACGAACCGTTTGTTTCGCTGACCGTTAGGTAGCACATAGTAGTGCCAAATCTCGTATGGGTAGGCAGAGGGTTCGTTATAACTTTCTGAAATGGCATTGGGTGGGCCATATTTCAGGTACACCCTGCCACGGTCGGTTTCGTAACCTTTTTGTATTAAAGTTGAATAGGCAATGTTAACCTTTGTAACTTCTTCGTAATATTTTTCCCATTCCTGTTGTGGCTCGAGCGGATTACGTTCTATCCAGAATTTGTAAAAATACTTTTGTAAGGTCTCAAGGTCAGCATTGTTCATGTGAACTATTGCAAAATTCTTTTCATACTCACTGGAGATGGGAGCAAGGCTACGGATATATTCTTTTAATGTATCAACATTGTTTATTCTTCCGGCGAAGGTTTTGCCCATGTCCGTAACGGCAAGATCTTCGATGGTGAACTTGATTCTTGGATTACTCCGCTGAAAAAACAACTTGTTTTTGGCAATTAGTTTATTTTCCCTGTTTTTAACTTCAATCACAAGAAAATAATTTCCTGATTTCAGATTGGTAATATCAAACTCATTAAAAACCACAACGGCAGGTGCTGTTTCAAACTTTTTATGATTCACATAACCCGGCAAAGCCCCTGCTTTTTCCATCGTTTGGATATAATAACTAACCAGGAATTTTTCATTTTCGCCAAGTATCTTTTTACTGTTGTAAATTTCGCAATAAAAAGTCAGCGTATTTTTTCCTCCAGGATAAAAATTATGGATGTAGGGCACCAGGTCATAACCATTTTTCGTGAGTTTACTGCTGGCTTCCACTTTCTTGTATGTGTCCACTAATTGAATTCCGGAAATGGTTACTTCATTCTCCGGGAAATTCAGTTCAAGCGGTTGAAGCGTGATAAAAGGTTCATCATTACTGTTTTGATCTTTGATCTGCAGTTCAAATTCATACATGCCATTGTTCAGGCTATATCGCTGCTGATCAAGGAAATTAAAATTAATATCCGTTGTATCTTCCAATTCTGGACTGTTGAGCGAATATTTGTCGAAATTCACAATTTCCTTATTTTTTCTGAAAAGGAGCAATACTTCGATGGATGCCTGAAATTTTCCATTTTCATTACGGATAAATTGAACACTTTGCCCCTCAACCGAAATATAGGTTTCAATATACGGTCCTTTTTCAGGCGAGTCAAAAGTAGTGTAGCTGAACAGGGCGTTCATTTGTCCGGCTTTTACAGCCGGGATCATCATCATCAAAATCAGCGCAGGAAAAATGATTCGTAGAAAGTTTTTCATAGGGTTGCCAAATGTTTGTTATATCAGACCTGTTTTATTCACTTTCGTGAATTCGTAAACAAAAATAGCGAATTAACAGGGCCGCAGCAATATTTAATCAGATAACGGTTGCCGTTATTCAGTTAACGGTTTGGTAACGAAGGTATTTTATAATTTCCGATGATTTTCTTTATAAACAATTCCTCTTTCTTTTAAACCCTCCAGGATAAAATTTACACAGGCATGATCACGTCCGATAAACTCAGGCGCCGAAACACCTGTTGTTGAGTAATACCCTTTGTTGATCATTCGCAATGCCATGGTGGCTGTATAGCCAGTAGTTCGTGCCATTGAATGGACGGCTGAAGTTTTATCATATACATCAAATAAATTCCACGTAAAAATATACTTCCCGCCTTGTTTTATACCTGATACCTCTACTTTCATCACGGTGATATCTTCTTCGCCTTCACCGAGTTTCCAATTCGGAAATAGTAAAGCCGTTGTCACATCCATGGGTATAACCTGCTGCCCGTTTACTTCAATGGTATTTGTATCGAAAAATCCGGTTGACTGAAGTACCTTAATAAAGGATATATGACCGGGATACCGAAGGGTTTTTTCAATCATGTTTCCGGCCTTGATTGTTTTGGCAAGACTTCGAAGTCCATCACTGTTAAATGCTTCGAGAGTACCTATTCCTTCAAAATCAAGTAGTTCGGGATCAGTAAGAGCCGGTTTTACAATTTCTTGACCATTTTCGATATACCTGGCCGGACGGGTATATTCTTCAATTACATCTACCGGCGAAAAAACTGCTTTATATTCCCAGGGCCATTGACGAACTTTGGGTAAACCTCCCACGTAAATCACAACCTTTTCGGTTTTGTCAAGCATCGAATCTGCATACCCGGTAAGCAGGTTACTCATACCGGGAGCTACACCAATGTCGCTGATTGCAATCACGTTGTGTTTTTTAGCCAGATCATCCAATTCGAAAAGATCCTCAGGAAAGAATGCAATATCGATCACATTTTTACCGGCTTCAATTATTGCTTTTAATGTTCTGAATCCCATAAATCCAGGAACAGCGCTCAATACCAGATCAAAATTTGAAACCAATTCTTTTAATGTTTGCTGATCCGATAAATCTGACTGAATGGTTTTGATATTTTGAAACCTTTTGAATTTATTTTTGATATCCGGATTAATGTCGGCCACGGTTACATCAAATTCATTTCCATGGGCAAGATCCATGGCCATCGGTCCTCCTACAAGGCCGCCTCCCAAAACGATAACTTTTGATTGTTTCATTATGTTGAAGATAGTTTCTGCAAGTATAGTCAGAAAAACGGTAGCTCTTAAAAATGCGCTTAAAAACGATTCATCGGGCCTAAGGTTTTTTTCCCGAGTTGTGATAGAAACAACCCTGTCACCACAATTAAAATTCCGATAATCTTTTGTTTATCTAACGTTTCGCCAATTACAATATAAGAAAATATTCCTGTAAATACGGGAATAAGATTTGCGAAAACATTGGTTCTGCCTACCCCAAGTTCTCTTGTAGCAATAGTGAAACCAATAAAAGCCAGTGATGAACATAAAACTGCCAATGCCACAATGGAGCTGATCAATTTAAAGTCGGGTGAAACAGAGAGAAAGGAGTGCCAGTCGAATATAAGAAAAATAGGTAAAAAGTATAAAAAGCCAAGTAAATTTTGAACAGCAATGATCAGGATGGGTGAATAAAACCCACTCAGTTTTTTCAGGTAAATGGCATATCCCACAGCAGTAAGCACTGCGAACATAAGAGCTCCAATTCCAATCGGAGAAGTTTCGAAACTCAATTGCTTATTTAATAACATAACCATCACACCCGCAAAAGAAGTTATCAATCCCAGAATATTCAGTGCAGGCAGTTTTTCACGCAATGCGAAAAAGGCAAATATGGGAACAAATAGCGGTATCAGAGCAATCATTACTGCACTGATGGTAGGCGATGTATACATCACGCCATAATTCTCCCCGAGAAAGTAAAAAAATGGATTAAACAACGACGATATGATAAAGAGTTTATAATGCTCTCGTTTTATCCGGCGAAGTTTACCTGTTAATTTAAGCCATGCGAAAAGTATCAGGATAGAAATAGCAAGCCTCAGGGTGATAATGGTAACGGGTTGATAATCCTCAAGTGCGATGGCTGTCCAAACAAAGGACATACCCCAGAACAACATCGATAGTATGGCCGAGCCGTATGTATAAAACCGGTTGGTGCTCATTGGCGAGGTTAAGATTTACGACCTTCCTTCTTCGTTCAATATTTTCGTGTAATGCTTCAGGGAGCGCAGGATCAAGGTGAGAATTGCAGTTGCTGCTAGTACATAAGCTGAATTTCGCACGACTCCGAATTCTCCGGATAAAAAGTATTGCCTCAGATAATCAATAAAACAAAAGCCGATTACCGTGGCAAGCACTCCTGAATATTCACGACGCAAAACGGATTTAAATGAAAATGGTATCTTATTTTTCTGATAGATGCTGAATTTTGGGATAAATGCCGGAACTTTCTTTGACCAATCGAGGTAAGGTCTTCCAAATTTGCGTTCAAGAAATCTTTCTTCCGCAAACATGATCCTTTCATAATACAGCCAAAAACCAAGACTGACAATGATAAAAAAATAAAAATTGAAAGTATAAAATACGATGCCGGCCCACATAAAATAATTACCCAAATACAAAGGATGCCTAACTACGGAATAAATACCGGTTTTGTTAAGTGACTCTGCAACCTGCTCTTTGGTGTTTCTTCCTGAGGTGCCTTTGGGTGTGGTTCCTATCGAAATGGCCCTGATCAAAAAACCCAATACACTCATGCCGATAGCAATCCAGGTAAGGATAGAACGAATAGGTTCTCCGGGAAAGTGCTGAGTAGAAAAATATAAAACAGGAATTGCCAAAATGAACAGAACTATGGGTATCTGCCCACGGTATCTGAAAAGTGTATTGCCGCTTTTTTCAAAGGAATGTTTCAGTGCCATGTGAATTGCTGTATTTTAAGCAGCAAAAATAGAAATAATAGAATAGCGATGATTTGATGTTTTTCGCTTACAGGAAAAGATTTTGAATGTAAATAGCTATTAAAACATTCCGAATTTAAGGGCAAGGTTAAAAGTAAAGTCCGACAGGTCGCTATTGTTGAGCCTCACCATGTTAGTGCCGGATACAAAACGGTATGATGCTCCGATATTTAATCTGAAAAACTTGACCATGTTCAGTTCGAGATTCACACCCGGCTCAACCAGGAAAAATGCTGAGCTTTCGATATAGTTATACGACGTCCATTCAGCCGGGTCCTGATTATTGGGATCAGAATCCACTTTTTCGCCCACACTGGCACCACCGGCAGCAATAATCAACGGAAATGCAAGGTGAATGGCTTTTTTGGGCATGGCAATATATTCAAGTAATAATCCACCATAACCCATGTCGATCTTTAGTTTACGGTCGGCCATGGCTGAATTCCCAAGGCTATCGGTTACCATTTCTATCGAATTAAAGGTATTGTTAGTGGTTAATCCATAGCCGGCACCTCCCAACACAAATTTATGGCCGATGATCCAGCCACCGCGGCCACCAACAAAAAGACTCATTTCATCATTCACCTGCCCCAGCTTGAGTTCCGGTGCTCCATATCCACCCGACTCAAAATTGGAACCGAAAATAGTCGAAAATTCCTGAGTGTCATCCTGTGCGAAAATTGTTAAACCTGAAAGAACAAAAAGTATTAAAATCCACCTCTTCATGTAAAGTTTATTTAAAATGTCTACAAATTTAAAAACATCTATATGTTTTGCAGTTAGTTAACCGATGAATTCCTTTTTTAACAGACTGAAACGACAATTTTAGCTACTGAATAACACCTAAGCTTCTTTTCTTCGGATCACCTCAAAAACAGTTATTTTATCACGTTTCCCTTTTACATTAACAGGTTCCCATTCACGGGCTTCGATCAGGGATTTTGTTTTTTCGAAAACCCGGTCGCGAACCAGAATCAGGTTCGGGGTTTCTTTGGTTAGCATTTCAATACGTTTCCCTGTATTAACTGTGTCGCCGGTGATGGCAAACTCGATCCGGTCTTCAGATCCCACATTGCCCATCACCACTTCACCAAAATTGATCCCGATTCCGACCTGAATTTCCGTTTTGAAACGGTCTTTGTATTTTTTGTTTAATTCCGGAAGCACCTCAATCATTTCAATGGCCGCATACACGGCTTGTTCTTCATTGTTATCCTGTGCGAGTGGAGCACCGAATGTGGCAAATATCTCATCACCCACAAACTGGGTTACCGAACCATTGTGTCTTTTGATGATTCGGGACATCAGACCATAATAATCATTAAGAAACCCAACCACTTCTTTTGGTGACAACTGTTCGCTCATGGGCGTAAAACCTCTGATGTCGCAGAACAGAACAGCAACTTCCCGCGACTCTCCTTCAAGGATGCTGTCATCTTTCTGGCTCAGCGTTTTCTGGACAACGGGTTCTGGAACATATTTCATAAACAACCTGAGTGTTTTTTCCTGTTCCTCTACTTTTTGCTGCAACTGCGAAACCAGTGACTTGTTTTTCCTTTGAAGTCCATATAGTTGCCGTGCATTTTCGATGGTCATTCTGAGTTCCCTTTCATCCCAGGGTTTTGTGATGTAGCGGAAAACACGGCCGGTGTTGATCGCTTCAACAATAGCCTCCACATCACTAAATCCGGTCAGGATCATTCGTATGGGATCGGGGTACACAGGGAGTATTTTTTCAAGGAACTGGATACCGGTCATCTCAGGCATTCGTTGATCGGTGATGATCAGGTGGATGTCGTTGTTGTGCATGATCTCCATGCCTTCCTTTCCGCTGATAGCTGTGAAAATATTGTATTCACGCCGGAAGGTGGCACGAAACGAAAACAGGTTTTGTTCTTCGTCATCCACATAAAGAATATTAAAGTTTATCTTTTCCATTTGTTGTAAATTGGTTGGCAATTATCTTTCGAGCCAGTTCAGAAAATCGGAAACTTTGTTGCGGCTGATCAGCACATCATCTTCAACTTCCGGTTTCAAACCGATCTTTAATCGACTGTTGAAATATTTATCGATGGTTTCGATGGCATTGATGTGGGCAACATACTTTCGGTTGAGACGATAAAAATCAGCCGGATTCATAAACTTTTCTATCTGCTCAAGTGTGTAATTTATGATGTATTTTTTTGTTTCATTGGTCACCAGGAACGATACTTTGTCTTCTGAGAAAAAATAAGCAATCTCATTGGCTTCGATGTGCCTGATCTTGTCACCCAGCTTAACCACCAGCCTTGATTTATAGGCAGGTCTGTACAGGCCGAGCACTTCTTCGAGTTGTTCCCTGCTGAAAAATCCGCCCTCTTTGGTTTTGGTTTTCCTGAATTTTGATATCGCGCGGGCCAGATCTTCTTGTTCAACCGGTTTTAATAAATAATCGATGCTGTTTACTTTAAATGCTTTGATTGCGTAATCATCGAATGCAGTTGTAAAGATCACCGGAGCTGAAACCCGGGTCCTGTCAAAAATTTCAAAACTAAGACCATCCGAAAGCTGAATATCCATAAAGATCAGGTCGGGGTTGTTGCCTGATTCGAGAAACTTTACACTTTCTTCAACCGAGTCGATGCAATCCATCATGTTAATCTCAGGATCGATTGCATGCAGCAGCCG
>JAGQVF010000035.1:10441-25622 GCA_020438135.1 Bacteroidales bacterium
TTTTTAATTGAGGAGTGGTATTTTTACTGTAAAATGGTTTTCATCATGGATGATGTCCACTTTTTTACCGGACAGATAATCATATCGTTTACGGATATTCGAAAGCCCGATGCGCGATGATCGCTCTGTGCTTGATTTCAATTGCAGGTTGTTTGAAACCGTCAGGTAATCGTCTTCACTTGTTGCGGTTATCGAAACAGACAGCGGCTTTAGCCGTGAGATCACATTGTGTTTGATCGCATTTTCAACCAACAACTGTATCACCATCGGTGCAACCTTATGATCCATTTTTTCTTCAGGGATTTCAATTTTTACCTGTAGATTTTGATCGAAGCGGGTTTTCAACAAGAAGATATAAGATTCAATAAATGGCAATTCTTCACGCAATACGATGGTGTCCATATCCTTGTGATCCAACACGTAACGATAAACCTTTGAAAGTTGCCTCACAAATTTCGCTGCTTTGTCCTGGTCGATGAAGATCAACGAGGATAGCACATTCAGGCTGTTGAATAAAAAATGGGGATTTACCTGTGATTTTAATGTTTCGAATTGAGAAATTATATTTTCTTCCTGCAATCCGAACAACTGCCTGGCATTTTCGATGGTCATCCGCATTTCGCGTTCATCCCAGGGTTTTGCAATGTAACGGTAAACTCCGCCCTTGTTGATCGATCCGATCACCGCATCGATATCACTAAACCCGGTGATGATCATCCGGATGGTTCCAGGATATTCGCGGTTCACTTTTTCCAGGAACTCAACACCAGTCATACCGGGCATTCGCTGGTCCGAAATCACCAAATGTACCTCCTGCTCGCCAAGTATCCGTAAACCTTCAAAGCCATCCTGGGCTGTAAGAATTTTATATTCGCGCCGGAATGTTGCACGAAACGAAATCAGGTTATTGACCTCATCGTCTACATATAGTATGATAAAATTCTTTTTTTCCACTGCTAAGCCTATAATTGTTTAAAAGGTAAAGTTATGATAAATTCGGTTCCTTTGCCGGGTGAGCTTTCCACCCTGATGTTTCCTCCATGTTTTTCGATAATGCCATATGAGATGGATAATCCGAGCCCCGTTCCTTTACCGATCTCCTTCGTGGTAAAAAACGGTTCGAAAACACGCCTTCTGATACCTTCCGTCATGCCCGGACCATCGTCGCGGATTGAGATAAACACAGCATTCTTTGGGCTGATCAGCCCTGTTTTTATATAAATATTTCCTTTATCGGGTATAGCTTCAGCTGCATTGTTCAGGATATTCATAAAAACCTGGTTGATTTTTCCCGGGATACATTCAACTTCCTGAATTTTTCCGTATGCTTTATGTACTTCAATTCTGTTTTTGATCTTGTTTTTTAAAAGCATGAGCGTTGATTCGAGTCCTTCGTGCAGATCGGCTTTTTTAAATTCATCCTCATCCACCCTCGAAAAACTACGCAAACCGAGAACAATCTGTTTGGTACGTCCGGCTCCCTCTTCGATTCCTGCAATCAGGGTTTCAATTTCATTGTATAAAAAGTCGGGGTCGATCTCCGAACTAAAATCTTCAATTTTCTTTAACTCTCCTACCGGATCTTCCGCGTCGTGCAAATGTTTGTACCGGGCACACAATTCTTTCAGCTCAATCAAATCGGTTTTCAGCGGATTGATGTTAGAAGATACAAAGTTGATGGGATTGTTGATCTCGTGGGCGATACCGGCAGTTAGCTGACCAAGGCTGGCCATTTTTTCTGAATTGATCATTTGTTCCTGCATGGCTTTCATCCTGGTGATCAGGTCGTTCAGGTATTTGTTTTTCTGAACCAGTTTCCGTTCCAGATCATCGCCAAGGTTTCTGAAGAAAAAGGCGATCAGGAAAGAAACCGTCATGATGATCATTACACTGTAATATTGCTGTCCAACCGGTGATTCATGATCCATTCGTATAAGCGGTTCATGAAACTGCTGGTAATACATGGTGAAGATCAGTAAAACGAAATTGGCCAGCAGGTAAAGTAGCACAATTTTATTCCTTCGGAAAAGCATTACCGGGAAAATGGATGTGGTGATAAACTGCACCATCGGGAAGTTTGATTTGTGAAAAGCAAGGTTTATAAAGGTAACCATTGCCAATCCGAAAATCATGAAATAATTTTTACTGATTTTTATATTTCCCAACGAGTTTATAAACAAAACACCACCGAACAGGAGCACATTGGCGATCGTGAGTGAGAATCCAAAAACTTCGAAATGTGCAAGACCCCCAAGGGTGATGATCGTAAACCAAAGCATCATAATAAAACTCAACTGATTCATAAGTTTTATCGCCTTTTCGTCGAAGAGGCTCATGCCATCGCGGATGCCGAGGTTTGTTATGAATTTCCAGAGTTCTTTAAGCATATTTTCAATTTTCCTTTTTCAATTCTTTAAGGTTATTTCAAATCCACAGGGATCGCAATGATAAATTCGCTGCCTTCACCCGGTTTCGATTTCACCTCGATGGTTCCGTTATGTTTTTCAACGATTCCGAAGCTGATCGACAGCCCCAAACCGGTTCCTTTGCCAACCTCCTTGGTTGTGTAGAACGGATCGAAGATCTTTTTCCTCACTTTATCCGGAATGCCTTTTCCTGAATCTTTTACAGAAATCAAAATCCGGTTTTTTTCCATCCTTGTTTTGATCGTTATTTTGCCTTCACCCTCAATTGATTCCACCGCATTGTTGATCACATTCATAAAAACCTGGTTGAGCTGTCCGGGGTAGCACATAATATCGGGAATATCTCCGTAGTCTTTCACCACTTCGATGGTTTGTTTCAATTTGTTGTGGAGAATCAGCAAGGTAGATTCGATGCCCTGGTTGATGTCGGCGATTTTCAGCTCATGCTCATCCATCCGCGAAAAATTGCGAAGTCCTTTCACGATCTCGGCGGTTCGTTGTGCACCTTCGCCGATGCCGTCAAGCAAGTGGTTGATCTCCTGCAATACAAACTCAAAATCAATCTCTGCCTTGAGTTCACGGATCTTTTCGAAGTTATCCTCCAGTTTCAGTGTTTCGATAATTTTATCGTATTGTTTCAAAACTTCGAGTACATCCTGAATATCGCGCCGCAACGGCTGCACATTTCCGCTCACAAAATTGATGGGATTGTTGATCTCATGCGCCACACCTGCCGTTAACTGACCCAGCGAAGCCATTTTCTCCGAATCGATCAGTTGGGCCTGGGTTTTACGAAGATCGTTCAGGGCTGAATTCAATGCTTTGTTTTTTGAGATCAGTTCATTTTCGGCGTTTTTTAAATCGGTGATATCGGTCAAAACGGCTACGCTACCGGTATAACCTTCCACCGGATCGATAATGGCTTTGGGCGAAACCATGCTTTCGAATACCTGTCCGTTTTTGTGTTTCCAGGTGATTTCGTAAGATGCAACTTGTGTTGTGTGGATGTTTTCGTCACGGTTCCTTTTTAATTTTTCAAGATTTTCTGGATCTGATGTATCGATAAAATCGGTGGGGAAATGTCCGATAATTTCTTCGGGTGTTCTGCCGAACATTTCGCATAATCGCGGATTAACGTAGGTTATTCGACCCTCTTTATCCTGAACGGAAAATCCTTCATTCATGGTTTCGATCAGTTGCCTGAAACGGGCTTCGCTCTTTTTAAGTGCTTCTTCAACTTTCAAACGTTCCTGGATTTCAGCCTCCAGGCTTGTATTGGTTTCGCGAAGTTCAAAAGTGCGTTTCTGTACCTGTTCTTCAAGTTGGTTTCGAATTGTGCGCAATCGCTTTGTTCGCACATGCATAATCCATAACACCAGCATGATCAGGGAGCTTAAAAGCAACAGGTAAAACCAGATGGTTTCTGTAAATGGCGGTTTGATAATGATATCGAGCCAGGTGCCTTCATGGTTCCATAAACCATCGTTATTGGCAGCCTTCACCCTGAACCGGTATTCACCCGGCGGCAAATAGAGATATTGTGCTTCGCGCTGATTTTCTGTATAATTCCAGGAATTTTCAAGGCCATCCATCATAAATGCAAACCTGTTTTTATCCGGTTCGATAAAATTGAGGGCTGTAAACTCGAATTTTAAAACGTTTTGATCGTGTTTTAAAACAATTTCGCGGGTTTCGGATATCGTTGATGAAAGAGGTGTACTGCCATCGGAAGAGACCTGAACAGGTTTGAAAAACAGCTCAAACCCGGTGATGTAAACCGGCGGAACCTGGGTGTTACCCCTCACATTTTCGGGCATAAACATCGTAGCGCCGTCAAAACTGCCAAAATAGATCATGCCATTTTCATCCTGATGGCAGGCTCCAATATTATAAGCATCGGTTTCAAGCCAGTTGTCGGAGTTGTATGAAACCACAGTGATTTTTTGTGAATCTCTTTGCAGGATTACTTTAAATATGCCGTTGTTGGAACTCATCCAAAGGTTATTCTCTTCATCCGGGATGATACAATACACAACGTTGTCAGGCAGTCCGTCGGATTTGGTGTATGTTTTCAGATTATTCGGAAAACGGGGATTAAACCGCACCACCCCTGCATTGTCGGTGCCTATCCAAAGGGTACCATCGTTTGTTTCGGTGATTGAATAGATCGTTGAACTGCCCAAAACCGGAATTGAATCGAATCTGGTAAAACTGCTGTCGGACCTGTTGTATAGGTTTAAACCGTTGTAAGTACCTATCCAGATCCGGTTTTCCCGATCCATATAAAATGTATTGATCTCATCACTTGAAAGTGAAGCAGAGTTGCCGGGTTCGTGATGAAATCCGTCAACCACGGCATGATCCTTTATCAAAGATATACCCTGGTTGGTACCGACCCACAATATACCTTCGTTATCGGCCAATAATGCAAAAACTTCATTGCTATTGATTTCGTTTTTATTGCGCTTTGAATGGTTGTAATGTGTAATAATAAACTTCTGTTGCGAAATATCCACCACTTCAATCCGGTTTAATCCATTTCCGGCTGTACCTGCCCAGTAAACTCCTGCTGAATCACGTTCGATACAATATACCACATTGCCACTCAGACTGTTTGGCACGGATGACTGGGATTGAAGGTGGTAAAAATCACCGTTCTGTTTATTGCTAATGCTGATACCTTTTTCAGTGCCAAACCAGCGGTAGTTGTCTTCTGTATAAATAGCATAAACTTCTTTTCCGGCGAGGCTGTTTCGATTGTTTCTTTCGTGACTTATCTGATCAAAGCGGATACGCACCTGTTGTATCATATTTATTCCGCCGCCGTAGGTTCCTATCCAAAGGATGCCTGTTTCATCGAAATAAAGCGCATTGATGTAATCGCTTGATAGGCTGTGGGTATTGTCAGGCTCGGATGTAAAAACCTTTGGTTGGGTTCCATCGCCACCTGCCTTGATAAGACCTCCTCCAAATGATCCGAACCAACGATTGCCCCGGTTGTCCTCCGCCATGGCCTGAATTTCACTTTTAGCCCGGCTGTCTGGTGAACCGGCATCGTAATAGAACCGGGTGAAATTTTGGTTTTGCTCATGATAAGCGTTTACTCCTTCATTGGTTGCAATCATCAATACACCATTACCTGATCGCAGGATTTGGTTCACTGAATTATTACTTATGGTTTTCGGGTTATCTGGATCGTAGGTAAAAACATCGATTTGGTTTTTAGCAGGATCATAATGGATCAATCCCTGATCGGTGCCGAACCACAACGATTTATCCGTATCTTCATACAAATCGAGAACAGAGGTTTGATTAAGGTCGAAATCCCCGCCGGGCAGGTCAAAAGGATAGAAGTTTTCGGTTTGACGGTTCAAAACGCTGATCCCTTTATCTGTTGCAAAAAGCAGTTCTCCTCTTGTTGTTTCAAGGATATCATACACCGTGTTACCCGACAGAGAAGTGGCTACCTGTTCCTGATGCAAATACTGAACAAAGCAATCCTTACGCCTGTCGTAACGGTTTAGACCGGTCTTGTCGGTACCGATCCAGAGAACACTGTCGTTATCTTCATAAATGGTTAAAATAAAATTACCCGACAGGTTTCCGGCTACCGAATCGTTTCGGAAATAGGTAGTAAATTCGTAGGCATCATAGCGGTTGAGCCCGTATTGAGTTCCAAACCACATAAATCCGCGGCTGTCTTTTAAGATACAGGTAACCACACTCGACGATAATCCATCATTCACAGATAACTGAACAAACTGTTCGTCTTCATTCTGTCCAATCGCAGTAACAATCAGAATTACAAAAAATATTGACAGGCCATATTTGAAGCAGGGCATCATTCGATGTTATATTTTAAAGCCAAGTTTAAGTAACTCATCGGCAATTTCAAGTTTATGCTGTTCGAGTAGATCCATATTGATCTCAAATTTTAATACGCCATTTTCCAGAACAATAAAACTGATGGTAGCACCCCGGGAACCCATACCTTCTCTTTCAGCTACTACCAAAATCGGCTTATCTCCTGCAATATCCGTAATTTCACTGATCTGCCGGCTTTTTGATGAAGCGACATAAATGATCTGACAGGTTGATATATCATCTGTTTCAGGATCAACTTTTAAAATTTCAAAATCGATATCGTTGGCAGCTTTTTTCAACGATGCCATTATCTCAAGCTCCTTGTAAATAGGAGAATTCCCGAATACACCAATTTTAAAGGTATTGCCCAGGCTTCCTTTGGGCCAGAAAATATATTTTGAAAATTTATATATGTATAATGACTGGGCCCTGTATTCAGGGTCCTGAGCCTGAGTTGGATGTGCCATAAATAAAAAAACGATCGCCATCAGCAATACCTTTAAATAGAGGATTTTATATTTACGCAGAAGGTAGATCATTTCCCGATAGGCAAAGGATTTATTTAGAGTTTTTCTTGTTAAATGGCAATTGGTATTTCAAAGTAAATTTGATCTCGCGTGATGGTCCCGGCAACGGAGGTTGCAAACCGAAGTATGGTTGCAAATAATCGAGCCCTTTGTTAAATACGTCGTTCACTCCCAATCCGGCGCTTAATCCATCTGTAAAAAGATTCTCATATCTGAAAAAGAAATTTACGAGGTAAGTGAATCGTCTTTTGATCAGCTTGCCTGTAACATCATACTTCCCCGGACCAAAAATATCCACATCATAACCGTATCGGGGCCCAATAAAGCTGCTGTTAACATTTACCGTAAAATTGGGTTTGATTTTATATAACCAGTTGATGTTAAGCTTGTGGCGTGGAAATGCAAGCAGGTAGTTTTCATTTACAAGTTTTCTTTCCGATTCAATACGGTTGAAGTTACTAACCGAATAAGCATCAATTTTGGGTTTGTTTTTAACAGAATAATAGGAGTAGTTCGCATTCAGAAAGCCCCATTTATCCTGAAAACGGAAATCAATCTCAAATCCTCTTGTTCCGCTTTTTTCGTAGTTGCGGTAAACCTCTATACCTGCATTTTCATTGTATATTGTTTTGATATTTTCATCCTGGTAAAACACATACACAATAGGATCGCGGATGGTCATATCAAAGATATTCACCGTCATGAAGGTTTTATCACTGAACTGATAACCGGCTTCGGCTTCAAGCACTAGGGTTTTTTCCGGTTCCAGTCCGCGCCCAAGGTCATGAATATAGGCCTGCCCCTGGGCATTTGTATCAATTTGATAGGTTCCATCAAATGAGTAATAAATATTCCCCAGCGTAGGTAATCGATAGGCATCTGTTGCCAGGAATTTCATATGAAACTTGTTGAATTTTTTTGTGATCCCGATCCGGGGTGAAAAGGCCGATTCGTATTGTGCGTTGGTTTCATATCTGACCCCGGCAAAAAGGTGAAATACCGGAAGTCTGAAAATGGCTTCACCGTAGAATGCTGTGCTGGAATAGTTGTTGGGTGGTTTACCTGCGTATAGGGCTGAAATGGTATCGGCATTATCGGCGTTGTCCTGGAAATTATCGATACCTGCTAAAATATTCACCCTGTGACTCACATTGTAATTGATATCAAGCCTGAGTCTTGCCCGCATAACCGCAATGGCCAGGGTGTCCACCCGATCATTTTCCGAAAGCAATGCATCTGCATAAGGGGTGTTTTCCTCGACCGGTGTTTGTACATTAAAATTCAATTTGGGCGTGATCGTTAGTTTAGGTGTGATCCTGAACTTGTACATAAATTGGTTATACATACTGAAATACCCATATTTAAGAGGCCTTTCCTTTTTCGAATTGAGGGTTGTAACATCGGTTGTTGCATAATAATCGAGTATGGAAGAAAATGAAAAGTTTCCCCAGTTCAGGTCAAAATTCGACATGAAATTATCAAGATCCGATTCGCCTGCCAATGATTTGTAAGCTCCTACGCCAACAGAATCGATGGTTGCAGCCGAATCGATAGTTGGATTGAAAAATGCATAATGCTGCCTGTTGCTTCGCTGGGCTGAACCGGCAGTCATAAAAAAAGAAAGATCGAAGTTTTTCCATTTGTTACCGAGGTACATATTAAATTTTCCTCTTGTAACACCTTCGCCCATAGCACCCTGGTTAAGTCCTACTTCAGCCCCGCTGAAATCTTCAGGTTTTTTTGTAACAATATTGATTACCCCGAATTCGGCAAATCCTCCGTGAATGGCTGATCCCGGTCCCCGGATAATTTCGATGCGTTTGATCATATCCACCGGAAAATGATTCCCAAAATAGGTATGTGCATTATAGTGTTCGTTGATCTCCTGCCCGTTCATCATTATCAGGACTTTCCCTTCAGCAGCCCAGTTGCCCCGAATTCCCAAGCCTACATTGCCTTTTGAATCCTGGGCAAAATGAAACCCGGGGACAAGTCTTAAAACATCGATCAGATCGCGGGCACCCATGCTTTCGATCTCTTCTTCGGTAACCAGGGTAACAATATTGGGAGAATAACGGCTCGGCAGTGATTTTTGTGTTGAAACCGAAATCAGGCTGTTGATGTATTCCTCGAGTTCGCTTGAAACACCGGTAGCTTTCAAATCCTGCAGTTCTTCCAACGACATGTCGTAAAAATCAGAGAGGCTGATGGTGTCTTTTTTAACCTTCTCCTTTTTCCGTTCACTTTGTTTGAACAGGTATTTGAATGATTCGTCCTGTTTGGTTGTATCCTCCTGCGCCAATACTTTTATCGTAAGGTTGACCAACATGCCGAAAACCACCAGGTAAAGAGTTGTTCGCATCGTTTTTGAATTATGGGTCAAATATAGTGATAACTTCCATGTGGGGAAGTGGATTTAGTCAGATCATGTCTTTTGCCATTGATGGTAATAACTCCCGGCATCAAACTTCTGAATGTTGCCGGGAGGATTTAAAAAATCACTTAATCTCCTTTGTAAACAGTAGAGGAATTGGTAACCGTATAGGCAGCAAAAAAACCGTGTGCATTTTCAATATTGGTAAGTACATTGGCTGGAGGGCCACTGAACAAAGGATTTCTATATTGAAAAGTTTGATCCTGCAACTGTAATATGAAATTGTAATAATCTTTGGTGATATTTCCCATTTTAAGGGTAATTGTATCACCGATTTCGGGGTTTTCTCTCGGGTTTTCAGGATCAAGAATACCGACCATGGCACCCAGTGTATAATTGCCATTGAAATAGCGGTCATCCGAAATCCAAACCTTATTGATTGTATCGGTGAGCAAATCGCCGTTTCTGACTACATCAAACCTGTAAAAATCGATGGTGGCAGGTTCAAGGGCAAAAATCTGCACCTCGTAAATTTCCCAGTCATCATTATATTGAACCCTGATCGAATCGATGGGTGCCACCGGATGCATGGTACAACTGGCTGAAAAATCCTTAAATCCTCCGATCTCCTCTTGCAAAGAAATATCGAGTTTGTAGGTTCTTCCAGGGGTTCCTGTAAAACCATCCTCCGGCAGATAATAGCCGGGTTTTCCCGGTGCTTCGGTTAATTCAAAAGTTTCGGAACCATCGCTTAAACTAACAGCAGCTCCACTTACTCCCTCGGGCTCATCACCACTGTAATAATCGGTTGAACGGATAAGTCTTACCCAGTTCGAGCCCTCTTCATTGGTTACATAACCTTCAACTGCAAGCCGCTGATAGGTTGAGTCGAGGTCGATATCGATCTTTTCGGTACACGCGCCGAATGTGATTGCTATTAAGGCTATTAATAATATCTTTTTCATTTTTTCCTGGTTTTAAAAGTGAAAGTTAAAAGTTATGGCCGGTATGATGCTGAATAAGTAGGTCATTTCTGCATGGGTTTTGCTTGGGTCATTTTCGTCTTCCACAAAATTGATCACCCAGGGATTTTTCCGGGCATAAGCATTGTAGACTGATAAATTCCATTCGTGGTAAAAAGTTCGACCGGGTTTTTCTTTGCTCCTCAGGGTAACTGACAGGTCGAGCCTGTGATAGTCGGGCATCCGGTATTCGTTTCTGTCGCTGAAAATCGGTACAGACCTGTTACCATATTCAAATTTGCCGGTTGGGAATGTTACGGCCTGTCCGGTATTGTATACCCAGTTTGCACCGAACGATAGTCTTTTGGAAGCATCATAGTTCAAAACAATAGCAACATCGTGCGGACGGTCGTAGCTGGCAGGGAAAAGGTCGCTTCCATACGGATCGTTTTCATGCAAACCGATGATCTTTCGTTCTGTTCGTGAAAGCGTATAACTTACCCAGCCACTGAAATTTTTGATGTCATATTTAAACATAAATTCAAGTCCGTAAGCCCATGCTTCACCAAACCGAAGTTCTCCTTCATACTCTTTATTCAGCAGAAGATCGGCGTGATCTTTAAAGTCGATGGCATTCTGGGTGTATTTATAATATGCTTCTACCGAACCTTCAATTCTGTTATCAAGGAAATTTCTGAAATATCCCACGGCAACCTGGTCAGCTATCTGGGGTTTAACATTGGGGCTGGAGGGAAACCAAACATCGAGTGGGGTGCCTGCCGTCGAATTCTGAGCAAGGTGAACATATTGCCTGGTACGGGAATAACTTGCTTTGATCGATGAATATTCATTCAGCAGATAAACAGCTCCCAGCCTGGGTTCAAAACCCCAATATGGTGAATAAAACTCACGTGAATCGTAAGAAACACTGTCCACCTTTTCATATACATCGTTATAATTGTAAACAATGGCCGATCCGACATTTTGAAAATGTGAGAAACGCAAGCCGTATTTCAGGGTGAGGCGGGTTCCGAATTTTTGCTCATTGCTTATATACAAACCCGACTCAACTGCATTGCTATGCTGCACTTCATATTCTGTGAAAAATGCATCCTCACCCAGTCCCTGCGCCCTGCCGGGTTCAAATCTATGATAGATCATACTTCCTCCGAACCGGAGCGTATTGTCTGTATTCAGATAATAAGTCAGATCAGCTTTAACGCCGTAATCGGTCATCTTGGCTTTCCATTCGAATGAATTTACCGAACCTTCAGGAACACCCAAATGATAATCGAATTTACTGTGGACGGCTGTTATATTTGAAAATACCTTTTTAGAAAACAAGTGGTTCCAGCGAAACGTAAACGTTCTGTTTCCCCAACCCATCTTGAAATCATCACCTTTAAAAATATCATTGCCATAATAGGCAGAAAGATAAAAGCGGTTGTTTTCATCAGCTTCCCAGTTCACTTTTGCATTGAAATCATAAAAATAGAGAATGTTGTCGCGGATATCCGGATTGCTCGACAATCGCAGAAACAGGTCGGCATAGGTTCGTCTTCCTGAAACCACATACGAAACCTTATCTTTCACAATGGGCCCTTCGAGTGTTAGACGGCTCGAAATGGTTCCAATACCGCCTGTTGCAGCAAATTTTTTCGAATTTCCGTCTTTCATTCGAACATCCAGAAGCGAAGACAACCGTCCACCCGAGGAGGCAGGAATATCACCTTTGTAAAGTTTCACATCCTTGATGGCGTCGTTGTTGAAAACGGAGAAGAAACCCATCAGGTGTGAGGCGTTATACACCGTTGCTTCGTCGAGCTGTATCAGGTTTTGATCCATGCTGCCTCCACGCACACTAAATCCGCTGCTTCCTTCTGAAATTGACTGAACACCCGGCAACAACTGAATGGCTTTGATCACATCCACCTCACCCATAAATGCGGGGATCTTTTCGATTGTTTTAACATCCATGTTGATGGTGCTCATTTCGGCACGGGTAACGTTTTCATTGACCGCCGTACCTGTCACAACAACTTCCTCCAGAGTTTGATTCGCTGTTTGCAACTCTACGTCATGGGTAAAGTTTTCGTTCAGGTTAAAATCGAATTGCTGGGATTCAAATCCGATATATGAAAACTCGATGGTATAGGAACCCGGAACAAGGCTGATGCTGTAAAATCCATACAGATTCGATACGGTACCTGTTTGGAGTTGTGTAACATAAACAGTTGCTCCGATCAGATCTTCACCGGTATTTGCATCTCGGATATGTCCGCTTATGGTAAAGCGTTTTCCTGACTCTTCGTTGCCATCTGCACGTATTTGACCTGTTATCAGGAACATGGCTGCAGCCAGGAAAAATAAAACTCTATTGAATGGTCTTTTCATTGGTTTTCAGAATGTTTGTTTTTAATCGAATGATAATTTTATGGTTCAAATTGAATAAATCTTTTTTTTAATTTCATCTCGCACCGCCAAATCCGCCAAATGAAAATGTGAGGTTGAACATAGGACTGTTGAAGTCATTGCCGGAGAAAAAATCAGTTTCCTGGCCGGATGCATTTATGTAGGTTTGGTCAATTCCACTTACCAGCTGATATCCGGCCGAAGCACTCATTTTAAACCAGCGCAGCAGATTCATTTCTACTTCAAGTTGAGGTGTCATAACAAAAACATGGTCACTTAAAAAGTAATTGTAATCCACATCGGGGTTATCGGTATAAGTTCTTTTTTCTCTCAGATCGATACTTCCCCACCCAAGTTTGGTGCTAACGCCAAAATGAACTGGTTTGTAAGATTTGTGCAGATATCCAAGCCAAAAACCACCATGTCCGAATGAAGTATACAGATCACTGATCTCAGATAAGGAGTTATCATCTTTAAGAATGGTAACCGGATCATATTTGTGACTGGTTGAAAGTCCCATTCCATACCCCCCCAGATATACCGTTTGGTTTAGCAGAACTGCGCCGCCACCGCCATTGTAAACTGCAAAACTACCTCCAACATCGGAAAACCCGATGATGTAGGAACCGAATCCTGAAACATGAACTTTTCCCATTTTGTTTTCAAGCAGATACCTTGGTTCATAGTCATCCTGGGCAAAGGTTACTGTGAAGCTTGCCACTAAAACCAGAACGAGTGTGAGTTTATATCCTGCGTTGTTCATTTTTTTTTGTTTTAGGTTAAACATATAACTGAATTTTTCGAAAGTTGTTTTAATTTTTTGATAAGTACAAAGAAACTGCTGCCTGGAGGTTAAAGGTTGTTAATTCTTATGAGATGATCGATTTTCAGGATGAGATGATAAATTTGCGGAGTGAATCTTTTGATCAAATCCTTACCTTAGCGAATTCTTAATCGTACAATCCATGAAAAACAAACAACTGATACTTTGTCTGCTCATTTTTACACAATTTTCAATGCAGTCTCAAACTGATAATGATTCCGGAAAATCTTTAATACGGGGGATTTATAAAAATTTTTATGAGTTTAAGACCAATTCACCCCAAATTACCGATCCGTTTATTATTGACTCTGTGCCGAGGGATGCTTATCGTTGGACGGGCACTTATTCAAGAAGTTTGTTTTTGCCGGGCGAAAAAGATGAAATAGAGGACGTTTGGGGTTTTTGCGATGGCAGGAACTGCTATATCCGGTTCAGGGGAGATTATTTCCCGATCTTTTATGATGATGGAGATTTTGGTTTTGTTGGCTTCGGCGTTGCGGAAGAAGAGATTGCAATAAATGGTTTTATTCTGGGAGGGTTAACTGGATATGCGATCATGAAGAATTCGGCCCGGATATCAGCAAAAAATAAAAAGCATACCTATTATATCCATCCTGTTAACGGAAATCCGTTTGAATCCAGGTTTAGTATGAAACAATACGAAGACCCGGAGTTTGTTACCCTGGTTTTGTACAGGGGCCACAAGCATGAAATTGAACAGCACTTAAATTTTGTAATTAACGATACATTGTTTTATTCATTCCCACCTGGCTCATTTGCTGAATTCGATTTGGATAACGATTACAAACCTGTAGAACTAAAAATTGGTGATAACCATGATCAAAAACTTCGGGTTTACCCGGCTCCTTTCGGGAAAAACTATTACCGGTTATCGTTTTCGGAAGAAGACAGCATTCCGGTTGTTGAACAAGTTGATAAGGCCACCGGAGAATTTGAAGGCACAAAAGCATTGAACAAACAAAAGAAAAGGAATAAATAAAAGGTTTGGATAGACCGTATGCGGCAATTGTTATACTATATCAATAAAAAATCTCGATGTGGATTGAAAAAACCCCTGAGGAACTGGAAGAAGATGCAAAAAGGAGACAGCGAAAAGCTGATAAGTACGGTTTCTTCTCCTTCTTTGGCTTTCTTGGATTTATGGTGCTTAAAGACAAGTTTATAGGCCCTGGAGGAACTGCTGGTGCTGATCTGGAAAAACCGATAAGTTGGGAGGAGATCTATTCAAATTTGTTTTTTTATGTGATCCTGGCTTCTTTTTTTGGATTTGCTGTGTACAAAACAATAAAGTATAAGAGGTCGGGTGCAATGATTTGCCCTGCCTGTGGTAAACCTGCTTCAACCGGGAAGTCGTTAATATGCAGTTGCGGAGAAGAACTGAAAGAACTGGATAAGATGAAATGGATCGATTCTTAAGCCAATTTTTAACCCACTGTTACAATACTTCAGCTATTTCCATCAAAAATCAAAGTGCTGTTTGCATTTCAGAGATTAAAAAAGAACCGAATCATCCAGAAGATGATCCGGTTACATTAGGCAACATGCCTGCGCTGTTCAGGGCTTGCGGGTTTTTTTCACCACCTTTTTTTTCATGGCTTCTCCTTCAACTAAATTTCTTTGAAGGCAGGGGGCAAAAAATTTACATTAAAAAACGTACTTACAATTATGTGATGCTGGGAGCATGATCATTTGCATCAAAAATATAACGGAAATTCTTTACAAGCAACTACTAATCAGGAAACGGCGACATCGAATAAGTTTACGGTGAAATA
>JAGQVF010000036.1 GCA_020438135.1 Bacteroidales bacterium
ATGCTGGATGCCAATATCCTTCAAATTTATGAGGGGGCAACCAACATTGTAAAGGCAATTTCGGAGAAGCTGGGAGGATAAACGGAAATACCAAATTTCAAATAATAATTACCAAATAAATATCAAATTTCAAAAATGCAAATACCAAATGTTATAATAGCAAGATTAGTATTCTGTACCGGTTTGCCTTTTGAAAATTACTATTTGGAGCTTATTTGAGTTTTATAATTTGAATTTTGAAGATTGTATCATCGGTCCAGCCACTGCTTGAAGTTGTTCACTTTTTCACGGGCCACGATGGCATCGGGATCATTCAGGTGTTTCAGCTCCAGTTTCAGCCGGCTGTTCGAGTAGGTGATAATATCATCGATCGCCGGCAAACTCACAATATATTTACGATTAATCCTGAAAAACCGCTGTGGGTCAAGCAAACTTTCAACCTGCTCAAGCGAATAATCAATCACATAATTGTGGTCGTCGGAGGTATGAATAAACGTGGCTTTTTCAAGGCTGAAGAAATACAAAATGTTTTCCACGGCAACCGATTTAATATGCTCTCCCACTTTGATCACAAAGCGTTGTTTGTATTGATCAGTAAGCGATTGCATTACTTTATCGAACATCAGGTTATATTTTGACTGATCAAAATTTCTGAAGTTTTTTTTGAATTTATCAAGGGCAGTTCCCAACTCTTCAAAATCGATCGGTTTCAGCAGGTAATCCACACTGTTAACCTTAAAAGCCCGGATGGCATATTCGTTAAAAGCGGTGGTAAAAATCACAGGACAATCCACTTTTGTATTTTCAAATATTTCGAACGACAAACCATCTGCCAGTTGGATGTCCATCAAAGCCAGATCAGGATGTGGATTTGAGTTAAACCATTCAACACTTTTTTTAACAGAACCAAGAGCTCCTTCCACCTCAATGGATGCATCATAACGTTTCAGCAGGTTAGCGATATGCCTTCCAGCAGGTTTTTCGTCTTCAATGATCAACACTCTCATAGGGCAGTCTATTTTAATATTGGAATCATCACCGTAAAATAACCATCTTCATCCAGCACTTGCAGAGGTTGATCACTCAAATGTGCATAGCGTCCTTCCAGGGTTTCCAGACCAATGCCCCCCTTATCCGGAATGGCAGACCGGGGTTGAAGCGGATTGCGAACGATAATGAATGCATCGTTCAGCGTAATTTTTACTGTAAGCGGATTATCCTCCGAAATTTCATTGTGTTTGATGGCATTTTCGATCAGAAGCTGCACCGACATCGGCACCACTTGTATCCCGGAGGATTTATCTACCCCGATCTCAACCTGCAGATCATCTCCATGCCTGATCTTTTGGAGGTAAACATATTTAGTACAGAAATCCAACTCGGTATCCAGGCTAACCAGCTCGGTATCCTTATGCTCCAGCACATACCTGTAAACCTCCGACAATTGTTTGATATACCTCGCCGACTGATCGGCATCCTCATAAACCAACGAAGTAAGCGTATTCAGCGAATTAAACAGAAAATGCGGATTTACCTGGTTTTTTAGTGCATTGTACTGCAATTTGATGCTCTCTTTTTGCAATCGCTCTTCGCGAACTGCTGATTCGCGCCAGGCCCGGAAAAATCCGATTGCAAAAAAGATGGAAGTGATGATGATGGTAATTCCAAATTCAATGACCATGGTGATATAGCCATTCGAAAACATAGCCTTTACCGACCAATCCCAAATGAGCACAAACCAGATAAAATTTACGACAATGATCGCTACCAAAGAAAACGAAAACATCATGATCAGGTTCCACTTCAGTGCTCTAAAAGGCTGTTTGTCGTAATCTATTCTTTTGGAAACTTGTGTACCGATAAATTCATTGCCTTTCCACAAAGTCATTCCGATCATAAGGCTATATAACGAATTCATCCCAAGTCGATACCAAAGGTCAGTATAAGATTGATTAAACAGGAAGGAGATAAAGTTACCGATGGCGATAACGATAAGTGCATCCCTGACATGAGCCCAAATTCGGGTTCGCCTGTTGTTTTTTTTGATACAATCCTCGTTTTTCACTCTTTTACAAAATTAATTTCCCTGACAGTTGGAACTCAGCAATTGCTGGTTCCGTTCCGGGCCCCAGGTTGGTGATAATACATTCTCCGGCACATACGATTTGAAAAGCTGATCTGCTTTCTTAAAATAAGGACAGGCTGCTTCAGCGCCACCACCAAAAGATTCAGGAGTATGTAAAACGTTCATACCGAGCAGATAGTAAACCCTTGGATTATCACGATTGTATTCTTTTGCCTTATTTAACTCTTCGGTTGCTTTCATCGAATATTGCATACCACGACCGGCAGCATCCACCTTGATCCTTGCCTGATATAGCATGCCCTGCAAAACATGTAGCTCCGATTCATCAGGATAAATCTCCAGTGCACGATCGATAAACGGCTGGGCACTGTCGAGGTATCCGTCAACTTTGTCAAGGTCATCGGTAATAAAACTCATATTGAGATAACAAAGCGCCGCATAATAAAGAGGCTGCCACTTATCAATTTCGGCATTGGCGATCCGCTCGTAATCATTGGCCAGCGACTGAAAGCCATCTACCGTATGTGTCATCCGGAAAGCATTTTTCTGCTTCACCATGATATTCATGTAATCTGATCCATCCTGGGCAAAAAGTATTGCATTAAAAAAGATCATTACACTGAGAAACACTGATTTTTTCATTTTTCAATTTTCTTTAAAGTTAAAACTTCATTGAATTTCCAAAATTATTCCAAAATTTAAATCGAGATAAAAATCCCTAAAAAGAGGAATCTTTTAGCTCCAGGTTTCACCTGTATCACATCATATTTTCCCTGACTATCGGGGTTTAAGCTATATCTATATCCAAAAACCTGGTCGATTCCAAGCAAATTGCTAACTGAAAAATAAACGATTGTAAAATTATCCCATATGTTCGTAAGATAACTGATATTGAAACTTACATCGTTATAGTTTTTTGTTCTGTCGGTCAGATAGCCTTGGCTTGTGGGGTTGTAATAAGGCCTGCCACTTGCAAATTTATAGGTTAAGCCGATTTGGGAACTGATGGCCTGAATATAATGTTTATAAACCATCGTAAAATTATGATTTGAAACATAATAGGGCGTTGCCGTTTCCGGGAAATCTTTATAATTTCTTTCCGTATCGATGTATGAATAGCTGATCCAATAATCGATATTGCCCATTGAATTATCTCGCCAAAACACATCAAGGCCCCTGGCATAACCGTCACCGTTGTTATTGTAGGATGTTGCATCGGTCGAATAAAGCGTGTCAAATTTCACAAGGTTATCATACACCTTGTAATAAGCCTCAACCCTGAAAGTCCGTTTCTTCTTCATATATTGATAGTTCAGGATGTAATGCATTGCTTTTTCAAATCCGAGAATTCTGTTGTAAAGAAGATATTCATCCAGCGGCGACTGATAAAATTGTCCCCATGCAACCGAAACCTGGCTTTTTTCGCCCACCTTGTAAGCCAGAGAAGTTCGGGGTGCCAGATTTGTTTTATTGGTAAGGGTCATATGTTCGCTACGCAAACCCAAACGGGCAGCAAATTTTTTACTCAGACGGATCTCTGTTTCAACAAAACCCGAAATGATGTTGTCGTTCAGATCGTTTGTATAGCTGCCTGTTAACGAATCGATACTAAACTTTTGGTCGAAATTACGGGTCCAGATGTCACCACCGGCTTTTAGTTTAATTTCTTCGGAAGGCAGCCATGTTAGATTGTACCGTGCCTGCATGTTGTTGGTTTTCTCACCAAAACTGTTACCAATCATATCATAACGATCGCGGTTCCAGGTGTAGGCGATACCACCGTTCGAGATCAGTTT
>JAGQVF010000037.1 GCA_020438135.1 Bacteroidales bacterium
TGGTTACTGGTGGCTGGTGGCTGGTTGCTGGTCATCTCACCAAAAATAAAAAGGAAGAGATACAAAAGGACCAAAACATGACAGAAAGGCTGAGGTAAACCAACGTGTGCTTTTTGCGGCTGTAATACTTTTGAGCAAGGAATGCACCGATGGGGATTGACAACAACACCGGCGTGAGCAGGATAATCCCTAAAAATCCGTATTTATTCCTGATCTGGATGATCAGTTTGTTTTTGCGGGTGAATTTCTTTTTGACAGGCTTTATCCGTTTTCCTGTTTCAGCGAGGTCTTTACCAAAACTTCTGAGGTAGGCAACCGAAGTAAAAAATGCCGGTGCCATCCGGTTCAGTTGACGAATGACCCACTTGCTGAGGTGATAAAAAAATACCAGTCCGAGAATGCCACCGGCAGTAGTTAACGCAACCGTTTCGATCCATGTGAATCCATATCCGAGCGATACGAGGGGACCGAAAAGAAACTTGATGCCACTCACAAGTAAAACCTGAAGCAACTTAAACAACTCAACAACATTAAAAATACTCATTAAAATAACCTTTGAGAGTATTTAACGACTGCCTGCCCGAAATGTTGGAAAATAAGATTAAGATTTATAAAAGGAAACAACCTTACAATGTCGATTTTTTGCCATATGCAAGATCACCTGCATCGCCTAATCCAGGCACGATATAGGCTTGTGCTGTAAGTTCCTCATCCACAGCACCGGTCCAAATAGTAAATTCTTTGCTCGACAACCGTTTTTTCATATGGTTTACTCCTTCCATACTGGCAATTGCCGCAATAAAATGGGTATGAGAGGGTTTACCGAAGCGCAACAAAGCCTTATAGGCCTCAACGGCGGAAGCGCCTGTGGCCAGCATCGGATCGCACATGATCACTACTTTCCCATCGAGATCAGGAGAGGAAACATATTCGATCTGAATGGTAAATTCTTCGTTTTTCTCTGCTTTGCGATAGGCTGAAATAAAAGCACTGGGAGCTTTATCGAAAACACTTTGAACACCTTCGTGCATTGGCAGTCCGGCCCGTAAAATCGGAACGATCACCGGACAGTCTTTTAAAACGGGAACATTTGCTGCTCCAAGGGAGGTGATTACTTCTTTTTCTTCGTATTCCAGTGTTTTGCTGATCTCAATTGCAAAAAACTGCCCGATACGGTAAAGGTTGGTGCGAAAACGGAGCATGTCTTTCTGGATATCAATATCACGAAGTTCAGCAATGTACTGATTCAGAATGGATTTGTTTTTGCCCAGATTTTTAATCATAGTGCAAGGGTTTAATTGGTTGATAAAATTGAATTATACGGTTTTGCTAAAGTATGAAATAAAAAGATATACGTTGTTACCGCCGGCTATTTTAATCCCTTAATAATGCTGGCCGGAATGCGGATCAGTGGATTCAACCGGTTAAATGTAATGTGAGGATAGTGAATCTCCCTGGCTCCAAAGCTTTTGTAGAAACGGGCAAGGTTGGGATCGTTCGAACCTTCAAAATCGAGGGTGAGATGTTTTTGGGCATTTTCACGGATAAAATGATCGATAAGGTAAGGCATGGCGAGATTGTCGCGGCCTTCGTCGGATAAACCGCTGAAGTAGAAGATCACCTTGTTTTTACTTCGTAAAAAAATGATGCCGGCACACAACTCGTTTCTATCACTGAAAACGCCCCAGGTAAAGGCCATTCCTTTATAAATGGCAGCATATACCAAACGGGTCAGCAATGTATAATCCTCTTCTCCCAGTCGGGAAATATGTTTCCCCTTGTTTTCACGAAACAACCTGATAATGTTGTCAGGTTTGACATTTTTCAATACTTCCGGCTTGTTGCCGGCTGCCTTTTTCAGGTTCCTTTTGAGGTTGGTGCTGTAATTGCGGCTGATCCTCTCATAGGTGTTGATCAGATCGAGCTCGTGGTTTTTCCAGTTGTAAACCTTGTATTTTCCACTTCCGGCTTTGTTGAAGGTATTGAGATTGATCTCGGCAAACCTGAATTTGTTCGGAATCGATTGAATGAACCTTTGCACCAGCTCTTCCGAAAGCACCTTGCCGGAAAATATTCCCAGTTGCTGCGTAAAGACCGGCTGAAAAAGGTAATTGATCCCCCATTTCCTGCGTGTAACAAGTGGAAAAACAGATTCGTAATCGCCTTCCACGAGCGCTTCCCAACCGGGGGCAACCATATCGAGATACCAGCTTTGGGCATATACCATACCGTTGATGGAACCGTTGATACATTCGTCCCATTTATCTTTATCGATCTTATTAGCAGCCAGGTATCTGATCATGATAATGGTTTATGGAACAGCCAGTTTAATCATCTCTTCGTAAACCTTTTGCCAGCCTTTCCACCGTTTCATGTCACTCAAGGTTTCGTTATGCCAGATCGGAATAAACGTACCATTAACAGCTTTCACTTCAGCAATAAGCGGTTTGATGGTGTCGAGTGCCTGTTCGGGAGTAAGGTTCATATAATCTTTGAGGGTGCCTTCCATGTAGGTAAATGGGTGGATCCTTAGTGGGGTAATTGCATCCAGGTCCAGATCGAAAAAAGGGTAACTGCTGCAAATACCTGCCCTGAAACCGGGGGCAGCAGCAAAACCCATCGAATAATCGTCGGTGATGTCGAGGTTGATCAGGTTTCGATAGGTTGTGGGCAACTGCAACACCAGAAAATGCTGGCGGCTTTTGGTGATCTCACGGTGCAAAACCCGACTGAGACGCTCTACCTCAGTTTTAAGTTTTCCATTCCTGAAATTGGAATTATACGAAGGGTGAATCCCCACACTGGCCCTGTCGGCCAGCGATTTGATCAGCCGGTGAAACTTGCGGTTCCGAACCGGGATATTTTTATCATTCAGTCCATACTCGCCAAACAGAATGAAATAAACGGGTTTGAGTTTGTATTTTTTGTGGATCGCAAACTGAAAATCATAGGTATCGAAGGGATCTTTTTTTCTACCTGTCTGAACAGATATCCGTTCACTTACCTCATCAAAATCAAACCGGGAAGCAGCGCCAAGATAACCGCCGATCATCCTGAAAAATCCTTTCTGACGATAAGCCCATGCAGCATCGATATCGATGGTAGGTATAAAATTGTATGGATGGCCTTTGATCTCAATATCCGGAAACCGCAATTGCAATAATCCTGCAATTTTAGCTGCCCAAATATTAACAACCGGTTTATTTAAAAAACCATTTTTCCAGGCGATGCTTTCCATAGCACTGAAACGGCCGTGTTCATCTTTTTTATAGGGCAGATATTCTTCGTACCTTGATACCATGTAAAAAGAAGCTGCAAAAGGATCGAAGGGCATTACCGATTGTTTGTTATACACCGGAAAAAATGCCGGGATGTGATCATACTCAATAAATACAAGGTCGATGTGGTTGATGCCCCTTTCAAACAAAAGACCTTCGGAAGCAAAAAACAGCTCATTGCCGAGTGGTTGTTTGGTGTAACTGAATTTGGGTCCTTCGTATGATTCGAAATGCTCGTTATCACTGGTTACCTCAAATGAAACATTGAGAATATCTTTGAAAATAACCCCAAAGATATAGCGGATGCGGTTGGTTATTTTATGCGTGTAGACCAGCAATTGTTGTCAAATTAATTAGCGTATCGAAATAAAATACGTGGTGCAAATATACATGAACGGTACGACAAAACTTAAACTGAGATTACAGTTAAGAAAAAACAGGACGATTTTGTGGCGATAATTGATTTACCCGGTTACTTCCTTTTCGTCGTACCAGCTTGCATACATGTTGTAGCTGTTGGCAATGCGGTTGATCTCCCCTTCGATCAGAGCAACATCGATCGATTTAATTTTCCGGGCCGGTACACCTGCATACACACTGCCCGATTCAACCACGGTGTTTTTGGAAACCACTGCACCGGCAGCGATGATTGAATTGCTTTCGACCACCACATGGTCCATTAAGATCGAACCCATCCCGATCAATACATTGTCGTGAACCGTACACCCATGAACAATGGCATTGTGGGCAATAGAAACGTTGTTACCGATGGTTACCGGGGCTTTTTTGTATGTGCAGTGAATGATGGCTCCATCCTGAATATTGACTTTGTTCCCGATCCTGATCGAATGTACATCTCCCCTCACCACGGCGTTGAACCATATGCTGCAATCGTCGCCTATTACCACATCACCGGTGATGGTAGCATTGTCGGCCAGGAAACAATTTTTGCCAAATTTTGGAGCAACTCCCTTAACAGTTTTTATAAGTGCCATATGTTGATCTCTTTTTTCAATGTATTTTCAAATGTATAACAATTAACCGGCAGGTAGGTTGGAAGAACGGTAGAAGTACCTGTAAATTTTAATCTTAAAACAAAAACGGGATTGGATTTTACTTGAGCGAATTCATCCTCATGGGTGCTTTTTCAGGGTAGTCGATCGAATAGTGAAGGCCGCGGCTTTCCTTTCGTTGCTTAGCCATTTTAATGATCAGAAAGGCCACGTTGATCATGTTACGCAATTCGCATATCGGCACCGAAATGATGGATGCATTGTAAAGATCCTCTGTTTCGCGATAGATGATCTCGAGGCGGTCAAGTGCGCGCTTAAGGCGCAGATCCGATCGCACGATCCCTACATAGTTCGACATGATCATTTGGAGCTCCTTGGCGGTTTGGGTAATCAGGATCATCTCTTCGTTGAGGACACGTCCTTCGGCATTCCAGTCGGGAATATCTTCCATAAAAGGTTTTTCCCGGTGCAAATTATCAATGGCATGCAACGCCGCCCTGTGAGAAAAAACAGCCGATTCGAGCAACGAATTTGAAGCCAGCCTGTTGGCACCATGCAAACCCGTTGAGGCACATTCGCCGGTGGCGTACAGGTTTTCAATACTGGTCATTCCAAATTCATTCACCTTGATGCCTCCGGTCAGGTAATGTGCTGACGGAACCACCGGTATCATCTCTTTGCTGATGTCGATACCTATACTCAGACATTTGGCATATATCGTCGGAAAATTTTCAATCAGGTCGTTTTTGTTCAGGTGCGTACAATCGAGAAAAACATATTCCGATCCACTCATTTTCATTTCGGTATCGATGGCACGGGCAACGATATCTCTGGGTGCGAGCGATTTCCGCTCATCGTATTTATGCATGAACTCAGCTCCGTTTACGGTCTTTAAAACCGCACCGAATCCACGTAATGCTTCGGTGATCAGAAAAGAAGGTTTTTCCTTTGGATTGTAGAGCGATGTGGGATGAAACTGGACAAACTCCATGTTTTCGATGGTTGCTTTGGCCCGGTAGGCCATTGCTATTCCATCGCCGGTAGCCACTTCAGGATTGGTTGTGGATGTGTAAACATTACCGGCTCCACCCGTAGCGAGGAGGGTATTTCGGGCAAGCAGGGTAAGCACCTCACCCGATTCAGGGCACAACACATAAGCACCATAACATTTGATCCCCTTCGAATGCCTCGAAACACCAACGCCCAGATGGTGTTGCGTTAAAATATCAATTGTAAAATGGTTTTCCAGCAATTCGATGTTCGGGTGTTTTCTGGATTCGCGCAACAGCGCCCTTATGATCTCTGCGCCTGTGCTGTCTTTGTGATGTAATACACGGTGTTCGGAGTGACCACCTTCTTTGCCAAGGGCAAATCTTCCCGAATCGGTTTTATCGAAATTGGTTCCCCACTCAATCAATTCTTTTACCCGTTCCGTGGATTCAGTGATGGTTATCTTCACGATTTCTTCATTGCAAAGTTCATCACCTGCATTCATGGTATCAGTAATGTGTTTGGCATAGGTATCAGGCGAATACATCACTGCTGCAATGCCACCCTGCGCATATTTGGTGGCCGTTTCGTCCGCCAGATCTTTGGTTACGACACACACTGTTCCATGATCTGCCACTTTGAGGGCGTAACTAAGTCCGGCAATTCCGGAACCAATGACCAGGAAATCAACTTTTTTTTGCATTGAAACTTACAAATTTAAAAGAACTTCCATCGGTTCTTTTCCATCAAACAGCATCTTTGCGGGATCTTCCAGCATTTTTTTCACATTCAGAAGGAAAGTAACAGATTCACGGCCATCAATGATACGATGATCGTATGACAGGGCCACATACATCACCGGATGGATCTCCACTTTGCCGTTTATTGCAATCGGGCGTTCGACGATGTTGTGCATGCCCAATATGGCACTCTGAGGCGGATTGATAATCGGCGTTGACAACATTGAACCGAACACGCCACCATTGGTTATCGTGAAGGTGCCACCCGTCATTTCATCGATGGTGATCTTGTTGTTTCTTGCTTTGCCAGCCAGGTCCTTAATGGTACTTTCGATCTGTGCCAGACTCATCGATTCGGCATTTCGTAAAACGGGGACCATCAATCCCTTTGGCGAACTTACCGCAATTCCGATGTCGGCATAGTTGTGATAAACGATCTCATTGCCGTCGATTTGTGCATTTACCTCGGGAATGATCTTCATCGATTCGGTGACCGCTTTGGTGAAGAACGACATAAACCCAAGGGAGACGCCGTGTTTCTCCTTAAAAATATCTTTGTATTTATTCCTGACTTCCATTACCGGTGTCATGTTCACCTCGTTGAAAGTGGTGAGCATAGCGGTTTCATTTTTCACTGCAACCAACCGATCGGCCAGCTTAAGCCTCAGGGTGCTCATTTTTTTGCGATCGGTATCGCGATTGCCACCTGAAGATTTCTTTTCTGTTGCCGGCCGGGCATCATCCTTTTTGGAAAGATAAAATTCAACATCTTTTTTACCGATGCGGAAACCCTTAAAGAAATCGAGAAACTCCGATTCTGAAACATCATTTTCTTTCATGAGCTTGCGGGCAAGCGGCGAAATATTCAGGTCGTGATCCTCATCAGCTTTGGATTCAGAGGCAGATTCCTTTTTGGAAGTCTCTTTTTCCTCATCTTTATCTTTGTCTTTTGCTTCCTTGCTCTTTTCGTCCTTGTCTTTTACTTCTTTCTTATCCGACTCCTCTTGTTTTTGATCAGACGAAGCTTCCTTTTTATCCTCTTTCTTTTCCTCTTTTTTATCTTCCTTTTTATCACCTTTAGCGTCGGTGTCGATGGTTGCTATCACAGCACCTACTTCCAGGGTATCTCCCTCCTCTGCACTGAATTTGATCTTGCCATCGTCTTCAGCACTGATGCTGAGGGTGGCTTTGTCGGAATCAATTTCGGCTATCTCCTGGTCTTTTTCTACAAAATCACCGTCTTCAACCAGCCATGATGCAAGTTGCACTTCAGTGATCGATTCCCCAACGCTTGGTATCTTAACTTCTATGCTCATAGTATTTTGTTCTTTTCTTGTTCAGAAAATTTATTTCAGGGTTATTTGATTTTCTTATCTGCCGAAATATCTTTGGTGGACAACTCCCTTCCGTTCAGCACTCCAACTTCTTCTTCAAATGATTTCCACCGGTTGCCGATGCATACCATTTTGCATTGATCTTCGAGTTTGGGACAAACGCATTCCATAAAAGTTTTTTCGATGATCTTTCGTTGTCTGATGTGATGGAATTTGCTCGAACCGGTTGCCGGGCTGCCACTGGCAGGTCTTGCAATCACTTTCAGAGGAATTTCATTCAATTCCATATGGATAAAAGGCCATGCACCCATGTTATAGGGTTCTTCCTGTGTCCAGATAAAAGTTTTAGCATTTTTATATTTGCCCAAAATATTTAAAATCTGTTTTTTAGGAAGTGGATAAAGTTGCTCGACCCTTACCAGTGCTATGTCTTCGTTTTTCAGTTTTTCTTTCTCTTCGAGCAATTCATAATAAATTTTGCCCGTGCAAAAAACAAGCTTGGTGATATTTTTCACCTCGGCGGTTTCATCATCAATCACTTCTTTAAATCCTCCTTTGGCCAGATCATCTAGGGGAGAAACACACCTGTGATGCCGCAACAGACTTTTCGGAGTAAAGATAATGAGCGGTTTGCGGAAAGGTCTGTAGAATTGTCGTCTGAGGACATGAAAAAAATTAGCCGGGGTTGTGCAGTTAACCACCTGCATATTGTTTTCGGCGCTAAGCGTTAAGAATCGTTCCATTCTGGCACTGGAATGCTCAGGCCCCTGACCTTCGTAACCATGAGGAAGATATACAACCAGGTCGTTCATTACATTCCATTTATCTTCGGCACTGCTGAGAAACTGGTCGAAAATAATCTGTCCACCGTTGTTAAAATCGCCGAACTGTGCTTCCCAAATCGAAAGGCTATCAGGAGTTAAACAGGAATATCCGTATTCGAATCCAAGAACTCCGTATTCTGACAACGGTGAGTTATAAACTTCAAATTTGGCCTGTTCTGAACCCAGGTTTTGCAAGGGTACGTACTCTTCCTCGGAATCTTCGATTTTCATAACCGAATGCCGGTGGGAAAAAGTACCACGGGCACTGTCCTGACCACTCAACCTGACCGCTTTACCTTCGAGCAGCAAAGTGCCATAGGCCAGCAGTTCGCCCATGGCCCAGTCGAGCATTTCAGACTTATCAATCATGGCCCGCCTGTCTTCCTGCAATTTAAAGATCTTTCTAAACAGTTTGATACCATCCGGTGTTTCGGTGAGTTTTCTGCCAATTTCAATCAGTTTATCCTTATCTACGCCTGTTTCAGGTGAAGAATCAAAATCCTGCGGCGTAGCCTTTCGCATGTTTTTCCATTTGTGCTGGATGAATGCAATATCAAGTTTTTCTGCAGATTTCGATTTACTGAACCCCTCTTCAAAAACCTCATTGATCCTTTTGGTATATTGTTTAGCATCATCCTCACTTAAAAGTCCCGCACTGATCAGCTTCTCTTTATAAATGGTCATCGGATCGGGATGTTTTTCAATCACCTTGTAAAGAATGGGCTGTGTAAACCTGGGTTCATCCCCTTCATTGTGTCCATACTTTCTGTAACACAAAATATCGATAAATACATCGCGGTTAAATTTGGCCCTGTATTCCATAGCCAACTGGATTGTATAAACCACAGCCTCCACATCATCGCCATTTACATGAAAAACCGGTGCATGCACTGTTTTACCTACATCCGTGCAATAGGTGCTGGTGCGGCCATCCAGGTAATCTGTCGTAAATCCTACCTGGTTGTTTACAACAAGATGAATGGTCCCGCCGGTCATGTAACCTGTAAGTCCTGACATCTGAACGACTTCATACACCACGCCCTGTCCTGCAATAGATGCATCTCCGTGAATCAAAATCGGAACTACCTTGTCGTATTCATGGTTATAATCTTTGTCGATCTTTGCCCTGGCGATACCCTGAACAACCGGATCAACAGCTTCGAGGTGAGATGGGTTGGGCGAAAGAGTAAGAATCACATTTTTTTTGGTAGTTGTTTCGCGCTCGGCTACATAACCCAGATGATATTTAACATCGCCCAGCAATGCTTCATTTTCATATTCATGGCCTTCGAACTCGGTAAAGATGTCCTGGTAAGGTTTTTTCATGATATTGGCCAGCACATTCAGCCTGCCGCGATGCGACATTCCAATCACAAATTCGCTTGCACCCAGAATGGCACCTTTCTCAATAATTGCATCCAGCGCAGGTATGAGTGCTTCGGCTCCTTCGAGAGAAAACCTTTTTTGGCCCGGAAATCTTTTATGAATGAATTTTTCGAACAACACAGCCCTGCTCATATGCTTATAAATATACATCTTGTCTTCATCTGTAAATTTATAAGTGTTTTGAGTGCCCTCCATTTTTTCTTTCAGCCACTGATTGATCTCGGGTTTACGGATATACATATATTCGGCGCCAACTGATTGGCAATAAGTAGCCTCAAGATGCGCAATTATATCCTTCAGTTTGGCCTTACCGATCCCAATTTCGTTTCCTGCCTGAAATTCTTTTTGAAGATCTTCCTTTGTCAGACCAAAGTTTTCAATATCAAGCGTTGGGGAATAGGTACGTCTTTTCCGGACGGGGTTGGTTTGGGTGAACAAGTGCCCTCTTTGTCTGTATCCGTTAATCAGATTGATGACTTTAAACTCAGATGGATAAAGTAATCTATCCTCTTGATCCTGTTTATAGTCCGTCTTTGAGAATTCAAAACCCTCAAAAAAGCGTTGCCAGCTTTCTTCAACTGATCCGGGATCGTTTTGATAACTTTGGTATAAAGCATCAATTTGTTCGGGGTCGCTGCTGTTTAACCAGGAAAATTTATCCATAAATCTTTTATTCTTGCGGAACCTTTGACAAAATTACTAATTTATATTTACGTCGATAAACCGGGTAAAAGCTTTCAATGATAAGTTAAACAAACTATATTGAAGGGTTGTTGTTCAAAATGCCGGGATATTTTCCGGTCTATCTTCCAACTACAACTTTTCTTACAACAGGTATCTGACCTTCTGATTTCACAGATAAAATATACATACCGTTACTCAGATGATTCGCCGGAATTTGCAGTTCACCACTGTTCACCAGGTATTCAGTTTGTTCGGTTAATAGTTTTCCGGACAGGTCTCTGAGCTGAAAGACGTAGCTACCGGACCCTTTAACGGAATAGTGCAAAAGGAAGTTGCCGGATACCGGGTTTTTGAAAAACAGATGTACGGAAGTATTCTTCAGATCGTTGATACCGACATGATCTCCTATTGCAAAATCGATGGAAACCGGAAGATGGTCCGACATATTATATAGTGCATTCAGTACAGAAGAGGGAACTGATGCATTGGTCGGACTGGATGTGATGGATGTATTAAAATGCTGCCCATCCTGTCCGACTGCTTTGTATGATCCTTCTACATATTTTATATCATTGCTTCCATTAATGATCTCTTCTGACACAAGAATAAAATCAAACCGGTCGTCGAGTCCTCCACCTGAAAAACAGTTCCCTCCGGTATGTGTTGATTGCGTGTGAACATCTGCATAATTAATATTATTATTCCAATAGCCTATCCGGTTAACAGGATCGTAGAACCGTGCATTTTCATTGGGATAAAACAGAAGGTTTTGAAATGCAGTTTCCGAAGAATAATAGAGGTTAAAATCGCCGGAAAAGGTATAGTTACCATCTTCACTATTCGAAATATATTGCATGAGTTGGGAGGTAGCATTGGCCCGCTGATCACGATCATCCTGGTTATCACCTGCCTTAAGATGAGCTACTGCACAATTAAGTATAAGGTTCGAATCGGCATATGCACCCTCAATATACCTGAATTTAAATACGTCGATATCACGGACACCGATAGCCGCAACGCTGTTACCAACCAATTCAAGTTTTCTTGAATCAAAAAAAACATTGTTGATAGTGAATCCATTGCTCAAATTAGGCGGATAGGCCCTCTCGTAATAATTCACACCGTTTACATTAAACACATTATCAAGCAGCAAATCGTGATAATAGGACGTCCTGTAAATTTCATTCACTGCAAGTATATCGGGTTTAACCCAATTTACGATGGTTTTCAGGTATTCATTTTTTTCCGCAACATTGTTGTTACTTTGGTTGCAACCACCAAAATCATTTCCATACATCAACAGGTTGTATTGCATCAATCGAAGGGTATCCTGGCTATATCCGGTAATAATAATGTAAAGAAAGGCAAAAAACAGTAAAATCCGCATTGTTAAATTTTTGACAAAAATAGGATAATGGTATTATTGTCCAAACCAAATTAAGCAATGCGGTTTATATTTCGTGAATAAAAAAATGGGGTGTTCCCCATGCCAGTTGTGTTTTATTTTTAATTTTGACCGGCATTGCAGAAATTGACAAGCAGTTATTTATGAGTGAAGAGAACATACCGGAAAACGAAAACTCCGGGTCAGAAGAAAATCAGGCACAGGAAAGTGATCAGGGATTTAAAACCATCCATTTATCGGGGATGTATAAAAACTGGTTCCTCGACTACGCCTCTTACGTAATATTGGAAAGGGCCGTTCCGGATGTAAAGGATGGACTAAAACCGGTTCAGCGGCGTATTCTGCATGCGATGAAAGATTTAGATGATGGGCGCTTCAACAAGGTAGCCAACATCATCGGGCACACCATGCAATATCATCCCCACGGAGATGCATCCATCGGAGATGCACTGGTGCAACTGGGCCAGAAAGACCTGCTGATCGAAACCCAGGGAAACTGGGGAAATATTCTTACAGGCGACAGCGCGGCTGCATCAAGGTACATTGAAGCCCGCCTTTCGAAATTTGCCAATGAAGTGGTTTTTAATCCGAAAACAACCACATGGAAAGCATCCTACGACGGACGGAAAAAAGAACCCGTTACCCTTCCGGTTAAGTTTCCGCTTTTGCTGGCACAGGGTGTTGAAGGGATTGCCGTTGGCCTTGCTTCTAAAATTCTTCCACATAACTTTAACGAACTGATCGATGCATCCATTAGTATTCTTAAAAACCAGGAATACGAATTGCTTCCCGATTTTCCGACCGGCGGACTGGCCGATGTGTCGAAATACAGCGATGGTCAACGGGGCGGAAAGGTACGTGTAAGGGCCAAAATCCACCAGGAAGATAAAAAAACGCTTGTTATTTCGGAGATTCCATTTGGAACAACCACTACAAGTCTGATCGATTCGATTGTGGCAGCCAATGACAAAGGTAAGATCAAGATCAAAAAAATTGATGATAATACAGCTGAAAATGTAGAGATACAAGTTCATCTGGCGCCCAATGTTTCACCAGATCAAACCATTGATGCACTGTATGCTTTCACAAATTGCGAGATCAGTATTTCTCCCAATACCTGCGTGATCGATGCTGGTAAACCAAGGTTTATCGGTGTAAAGGAAGTGCTGGAGATCTCCACGCAAAGCACTGTCGACCTGCTTCAGAAAGAGCTGGAAATCCGCAGATCTGAACTTTTGGAGCAATGGCATTTTTCATCGCTCGAAAAAATATTCATCGAAAAGCGGATCTACCGGAAAATTGAGGAATGCGAAACATGGGAAGATGTTATCACAACTATCGATAAAGGACTTAATCCTTACAAAAAACTATTCAACAGGGAAATCACTGAAGACGACATTGTTCGTCTGACTGAGATCAGGATCAAACGGATCAGTAAATACAATTCGTTTAAGGCGGACGAAATCATCAAACAAACTGAAGCGGAGATTGAGGAAGTGAACAACCACCTCGATCATCTGATCGATTATGCCATCAATTATTTCAGGCAAATAAAGAAAAAATACGGCACCGGCCGCGAACGTAAAACAGAACTCAGAAGTTTCGATACCATTGAGGCTACCCGCGTAGCTGCAGCATCGCAAAAACTGTATGTAAACCGTGAGGAAGGTTTTGCAGGCACTTCCCTCCGGAAAGATGAGTTTGTTTGCGAATGTTCCGACATCGATGATATTATCGTTTTCCGCAGCGACGGCAAGTATGTGGTTACAAAAGTGGCATCTAAAACATTTGTCGGCAAAGATGTGATCCACATTGATGTATTTAAGAAAAATGATGACCGCACCATTTATAATGTGATATACAGAGATGGCCGGAAGGGTCCCTCCAGGGTGAAGCGATTTGCCGTTACATCGATCACACGCGACAAAGAATACGATCTTACAAGAGGAGAAGACGGATCAAAGGTTCTCTATTTTACAGCAAACCCGAATGGTGAAGCCGAAATGGTGAAAGTTTTCCTGATACCTAAACCCAAGTTAAAAAAACTATCGTTCGAATACGATTTCAGTGAACTTGAAATAAAAGGACGTAGTGCTCAGGGAAATATCCTCACTAAAAAAGGCGTCAAGAAAATTGTGAAACGGGAAGAGGGCATCAGCACACTCGGGGCCATTGATATTTGGTTCGACGATACTGTTAAAAGATTGAATACGGAAGAAAGAGGAATATATCTCGGTGCCTTCAAATCGGATGATAAGATCCTGACTATCCAGAAATCGGGCTATTATAAGCTGATGACTTACGAGATCACCAATCACTTTGATGAGGAGATGATCCACATCGAAAAGTTTGATCCGGATAAAATTGTAACAGTGGTTTACTTTGAAGCTTCCGTCGGAAAATTTTATGTTAAACGTTTTACGATCGAAAGCGAAGCGGCCACCAATAAAAAAATTGATTTTACCGGCGAACAGCCTGAAAACTACATGTTGTCGTTCAGCCTGGATTATCGTCCGCAAATTGAAGTGCAATTCGATAACAACCAACTGAAAAATCCGGTTGAACCGGAAGTTATCGATATTGAAGAATTTATCGGAGTGAAGGGTGAAAAAGCAAAAGGTAAAAGGATCAGTCAACGCCCGATCGGGAAAATCGTTTTTATTGATCCCCTGCCGTGGGAACCTTCTGATGATGACGAGGAGGAAAGTGAAAATGCTGAAGAAATTCCGGATGAGATCTCGGATACTCCGGATGAAAACTCCGGTGAGAATGAAATTGAGAAAGAAGAAGAAATAGTTGAAAAGCAGGATGATGAACCTGAATTATCAAAAAAGGAAGTTGCCAAAACCAAATCCAACATTAAACCCGACACAGGACAGCAAAACAAAGACCTGAAAAAGGATGGTCCGGAATCGCAAATGGAACTTGAGTTTTAAGCTGGTCAAATAAAAACAAAAGAGGAAAAAACTATGCAAACCAATAAAGAAATTTTGAATGTATCAGAACATGTTAAATGGATTGGGATCCTTGATTATGATATTGTTACATTCGATGTTGTGATGGAAACCGAATATGGCACAACCTATAATTCATATTTTATCGATGCAGAGAAAAAAACCATAGTCGATACCACCAAAGAGAAATTCTGGAATCAGTATTATGCAAAGATAAAAGCCGTAGTTGACCCTGAAGAGATCGAATACATAGTTGTAAACCATACCGAACCCGACCACTCCGGTAATCTCAGGAACCTGTTGCGTGTCGCCCCCAACGCCAAAATTGTAGGTAGTGGCAATGCCATTCGATATTTGCGTGACATTATCGGTCCTGATTTTCCACATATGGTTATCAAACACGGTCAGGTACTCGACCTTGGAAATATGTCGCTACAAGTGATCGGTGCCCCGAATCTTCATTGGCCGGATACCATTTATACTTACCTGCAGGAAGACAAAGTGCTTTTCAGTTGTGATTCTTTTGGTTGCCATTTTTGTCATGAGGATATGTTCGATGACAAAGTTGGAGATTTCAGTGATGCCTTCAAATATTACTTTGATGTAATCATCAAACCGTTTAGCAAATTTATGATTAAAGCCATCGAAAAGATCAAACCACTCGACATTCAGGTGATTTGTCCGGGGCATGGCCCGATTCTGCGTAGCGAATGGCAAAAATATGTTGCCCTTTCCGAGATGTATGCCTCTAAAAACCTCTCCTACCCTGACCAGCACCGGGTATTTATTCCCTATGTTTCTGCTTATCACAAAACCGGTCTTATCGCTGAAAAAATTGCAGAGGGTATCCGTTCAGCAGGTGATATTGAAGTGGAGGTACTCGACATCGAACAATCCAGCATGGGTGAAATTGACGAACAAATTTCACGCAGCTCTGCCATTATCGTTGGATCTCCTACGATAAATCAAAACATTTTATTCCCGGTTTATAAACTTTTTGCACTAATCAATCCGTTAAGGGATAAAAGTAAACTGGCCGGCGCATTTGGGTCATATGGCTGGAGTGGTGAAAACAAACAAATGCTTGAAGCCAACTTGCGCAACCTTAAACTCAAATATTTCGGAGAGGGTGTATTCGTAAAATTCACTCCGGACAAAGAAGAGGAGAAACGGTGTGTTGAATATGGTCAGGCATTTGGCAGAGCACTTCTTGAAAGTATTCCTGAAGAAACGATCGTTGATTGATCTTCTGCTGACTGTTCAGCCCGTTAAGAAAATGCAGAATCTGAACATGACGAACTTTATAAAACTTACTTCTTTATTAATCCTGATTTTATTACTGTCAGCCTGCTATCCTGAATGGAAGCTGGCAAAGTCGTATATCGATTCGAAACCAGAAATTTCCATCATGGTACTTCCGGTTAATTATGTTTTTAAGGAAAATCTTAAATCGAATGAAGTGAAACTGAATAAAGACATCAGTGACTCTGAGAAGGATTCGGTTTTACTGGCTAACAGCCTGTTTCTGAAAGATGTGTCGGATTCAGTATTCCTGGAAACCTTTATCAATAATATGATAACCGAATTTCAGGAATTGGGGTTTACAGTTACCACACATACTTCACTCGATAGTTTTTTATTCATTCAATCGCCTGCATATATTTTAAACATCGGACAAATACTGCTCGAAGAACATTATGTTCAACATGAAGATGAAGAGGAATATGGCGATCTGACCTATTACAAAAACCTTGATCTGAATGCCGTAACTTTTAATTTCTGGTTTGAGTTAAGTCATCTTAACGAGGAAAATGAAAAAACCCATTTATTCTTCGCTGATGAAACCATTCATGATGTGGTAGATGGTTATTTCTCCCAAAACCTTATCACTGGTGATGTTAAGTACAAATACCATATCAGTGAACTCGACACCGCCATCATTTACAGGTACAGTGGGGTGTATGGTACAAGATATGCGGGTTACATTTTTGATTACCTGATGAATCGTTATATTCGCGAACACTGGTCGTCCTCAGGTCGACAGCCTTACTATATGCGCTACAACCGAAGTAACAACACCCTTGATCCGGCTTCTGAGGAAGTATTTATTGAAATGGATGAATAGGTAAATAATGTGTCTGCATAGAAATCACTTTCCCAAAACTTCATCATACCTTTCTTCAACTCAAAATAGGGTAATCAACGTATCAAACCCGGAAATGCATTGGGGTAATTTTGCAGCAAAATCTGTTATACATGCAAAATATTACTTACTATCTTTTGGTAATACTGGTTTGTTTGGGAGGTCAGTCAATATCGCAAAACATTGATGATTTCAAATTTTTAGGCGAATACTATGACGAAGAGCTATACCTTGGCTTTGCAGTCAGTAATTCATATGTTTCCAACACGGAGGCTCCCCATCCCGATCACCATAAAATCAGCGGATTTTCGGCAGAAGTCAATATGCGCTATATTCGTTTGCGTGCAGGCGAGGTTAGCTGGCGCTGGCAACATAAGCTTGTGGGTGATGTTGCTTTGCTTGCACATCAGGCTTTCACGAAGGATTCAAAAGTGGTTAACCGAAATGAAAGCTCGGGTATCAGTTGTGGACTGCTTGGCTGGTGGAACTGGACGATGAACCTCCGGGATGCAAAACGTCATGTTATTTCACTGGGAATAAATGTAAACGACTATTTTTTGGGAGCTTCCTATCAAACAGATACCATGCCCAATCCAAATGAACTTGTAAGCCTTGAACCGCAGGGATACTATTTTGCCGCAGGGCCAACTGTTAATGCCCAATTCCAGGTAAGCCCGTTTCTCCTGGTTGAATCGTCAGTTTCGTATAGTATTCCTTTTTGGCGTGCAGTTTCGTTGGATTATGCCATCAGAGATGATGACTATCCCAATCCTCATTTTGGGCAGATAAATGCAGAAGCCATAACGAAATGGGGATTATATCTGGCAATAAACTACAACTGGTTGATAAACAGGGGAGATCTACCCAATAATATAAAACGCTTTGACCTGCTTTTCGGATTCAGGTTCAGGGTGTGATAATCAGATTTTATTCTCTTCTTCCAGTTTTGAAATGGCTCTTCCGGCGGCAGCCTGTTCAGCACCTTTAATTGAATAATCGCGACCGGTGGCATACATTTCACTACTGATCAATAGTTCAACGATATATTGTTTACCGTATCCATTTCCTACTTCTTCAACCATGTTAAATTCGATAGGAACTTTTTCTTTTTGCGACCATTCGATCAACTGGCTTTTAAAATTGATGTCCTGATTTTCGAGTTTGTCTATATCAAAATGCACATTGATGACCCGCTTAAGCAGTATTCTGCGGGTAAAACGATAACCCCTGTCGAGATACAAAGCACCGACAAAAGCTTCGAAAGCATTGCCAAACAACGATTTACTATGATTGTTACAAGCCGCTTCAGATTCAATTAACGAATCGATGCCCAGCTTTTTTGAAAGCCTGTTCAACTGCGACCGACTTACGATCTTTGAACGCATCTCGGTAAGAAAACCTTCTTCTTTGTAAGGAAACTTTTTGAAAAGATAATCAGCAATAATGGAACTTAAAACAGCATCACCCAAATACTCCAACCTTTCATTACTCAACTTGAGGCCGTTTATTATCTCACGCGATGCCGATTTATGCCTGAAAGCAAGCTGATACAAATAAATATTACGCGGATAAAATCCGAATATGTTATGGATCGAACCAACTAACTTTTTATCGGATGTAAAAAAAACCGTTAGCGGTGAAAATAGTTTCAAAATGAGTACTATTCATTAAACTTCTTAAAGAGGAGGCTGGCATTGTGCCCGCCAAACCCGAAGGTATTGCTCAGTGCAAACCTAAGTTCTCTGCTTTTCCCGGTATTGAATGTAAAGTCAAGCTTTGGATCAATCTCAGGATCATCAGTAAAGTGGTTAATGGTTGGTGGTACAAAATCATTTTGAACCGAAAGGACGGCTGCAATGGCTTCGATGGCTCCGGCAGCACCCAACAGGTGGCCTGTCATCGATTTGGTAGAATTGATGGCAATTTTATATGCATGCTCACCGAACAAACTCTGGATTGATTTTGGTTCAGCGATGTCTCCGACTGGCGTTGATGTGCCATGTGTGTTGATGTGGTCTACATCTTCGATACGGATACCTGCATCTTCAATTGCATTTTTCATGGCCATCATAGCGCCATATCCATCGGGATGGGGAGCTGTCATGTGGTAAGCATCAGCAGTTAGTCCGCAACCTACCAGTTCAGCATAAATCTTAGCACCCCGTTTCATAGCGTGATCGTATTCTTCAAGGATGAGTGCACCTGCACCTTCACCCAGCACAAATCCATCACGATCTTTATCAAAAGGCCGTGAGGCTGATTTGGGATCATCATTTCGGGTAGAAATGGCATGCATGGCATTAAATCCGCCTATTCCGCTGGGTGTAACTGCTGCTTCGGAACCACCGGCAATAAATATATCAGCTTTGCCCAGGCGGATATAATTGAATGCATCGATGATAGCATGAGCAGAGGAGGCGCATGCTGAAACGGTTGCAAAATTTGGCCCTCTGAATCCGAATTTAATGGAGATATTCCCGGCAGCTATATCAGCAATCATTTTGGGAATAAAAAAGGGATTGAACCTGGGTGTTCCATCGCCTTTTACGAAATCTCCAACCTCTTTTTCAAAAGTATCCAGCCCACCGATACCAGAGGCCCAAATGACCCCGGCACGGTCAAGGTTGGTTTTTTCCAGATTAATCTCCGAGTCTTTCAAACAGAATTCCGCCGCGATTAAGCCGTATTGCGCATATGTATCATGCTTACGAATCTCTTTGCGGTCGAAATAATCTGCTGTATTAAAATTCTTAAGCTCGCAAGCGAACTGGGTTTTAAATTTGGATGCATCGAAACGGGTGATCATACCGGCCCCGCTAACCCCATTTCTGAGATTTTTCCAGTATTCTTCAATACTGATGCCTATGGGTGTTAATGCACCCAATCCGGTTACTACTACTCGTTTGAGTTCCATAAATGAATGTGAATAGGAGATTGTTATTGGGTATTGTCTTCAATATATTTGATCGCATCACCAACGGTGCCAATCTTCTCTGCCTGATCGTCCGGAATGGCAATATTGAATTCTTTTTCAAACTCCATGATCAGCTCAACTGTATCCAGTGAATCAGCACCCAGATCATTGGTAAAACTGGCTTCAGGAGTTACTTCATTTTCATCAACACCGAGTTTGTCTACGATGATTGATTTTACTTTATTTGCAATATCAGACATATCAATTTTTTTATATGGTTTGTGGCTGCAAAGAAATGAATTTTATCAAAACCAAGCAAATTTAATTTTTTTTAAAGACCCGCCTGACTTGTATTATATGAAGCGAATACAGCTTGCCTGACAAAAATATTCAACTTCAATTTGTATGAACTGTTATCGGTTATGTATCTTTGAAACTAAAAATAATTCGATGAAAAGGATTGCTATATTTGCCTCAGGTAGTGGTACAAACGCACAGAATATCGCTGAACATTTTCAACATTCAAAGATGATTAAAATCAACAGGATTTTTTCGAACCGAAAAGATGCCTATGTCCTCGAAAGGGCCAAAAATCTTAACATCCCAACCTTTGTATTCAATCGCAACACGTTTTATCATTCAACTGAAGTAATCGATTTACTGAAACAGGAAAAAACAGACTTCCTTGTCCTGGCTGGTTTTTTATGGTTGATTCCAACGGAACTTATCCGCGCATTTCCTGACCGGATCATAAATATTCATCCGGCCCTGCTTCCAAAATTCGGAGGCAAAGGGATGTACGGTAACAGGGTACATGAAGCTGTAATCCAGTCAGGTGATAAAAAATCCGGAATATCCATACATTACGTTAATGACAGGTACGACGAAGGTAAAATAATCTTTCAGGCAGAATGTGATGTGTCATCAAATGACACACCTGAAACTCTTGCCAATAAGATCCATCAGCTTGAATACCGGTTTTATCCGGAAGTGATCGAAAAAGCTTTGAACGCAATTCCATAACAGATACACAGCTATTTAGATTGAACCAATCAATTGTAAGTGTGTTTCTCTACCAAATCAAAGAATTACAGAAAATCTCATGAAAAATAAAATTCTTGTAACAGGTGCCACCGGAACGATCGGGACATTTGTATGCAAACAATTGAAAGATCGGAATGCTGAATTTACAGCGCTTGTAAGATCAAGGGAAAAGGCAATGTCTCTTGCCGATCAGGGAATCGAAATAGCCTTTGGAGACCTGTCGGACCGTGAATCTCTGCAGAAAGCAATGACCGGGATCGATAAACTGTTCCTCTTGTCAACCACATCTCCCTTATCACCCGAACTACAAGGAAATGCGGTTCAGACAGCTCAAAAAGCAGGGATCAAACATATTGTTAAAATTGCTGCCCGTGGATCGTCACCAAATGCAGATTTTAATATCGGAAGGTGGCATGGCATGATCGAGGATGAAATCAGAAAATCAGGAATATCCTATACCTTTCTACAGGCACACACTTTTATGCAAAACCTGCTTTTTGACGCAGAATCAATAAAAAAGGACAATGCCATCTATAATATCCAGGGGGATGGAAAAATTCCTATGATCGATGCACGCGATATTGCTGAAGTAGCAGTGATTGCTTTAACCCAGGGCGATCATCACTTTCATAAAACCTATGACCTGACTGGACCTGAGGCTATTTCTTACAAGGATATTGCAAATGAATTATCACACTTGCTTGGCAGGGAAATCCGCTATATTAATCAAACAACTGATGAAGGCAGGAAAAACATGCAATCTTCCGGTATGCCCGAATGGTTGATTGATGATATGATCCATCTGAATAAAAAGTATGCTTTCGATGAAGCCTCAGAAGTAAGCCCGGATGTGGAAAATTTACTTGAAAGGAAACCGCATACAATACGAACCTTTCTAAAAGATTATAAAATGCATTTCGAATAACCATCAAAAAAAAAATTCAATATGAGATACAAATTATTGGGGAAAAGCGGTTTAAAGGTTTCGGAATTGTGTCTTGGAGCCATGTCGTTCGGGAAAGAATGGGGATGGGGTTGCGATCGTGACGAAAGTAAAAGAATATTTGATGCCTTTGCAAATGCAGGAGGCAATTTTATTGATACAGCGAACCGGTACACAGAAGGAACAAGCGAAAAATTTGTGGGTGAGTTTATTGCTGCTGATCGCGAACATTTCGTGATTGCCACCAAATACACCCTTTACGACCGGGAAGGTGATGTGAGTTTCAGCGGCAACAGCCGTAAAAATATGTTTCGTTCCGTTGAAGGAAGTCTTCAAAGACTCAATACCGACTATATCGATCTTTTATGGTTGCATGCCTGGGATTACACCACACCGGTAGATGAAGTTTTACGCGGACTCGACGATCTTATCCGGATGGGACTGGTTCACTATATAGGTATTTCCGACACCCCTGCCTGGATCGTGTCGCAAGCCAACACACTGGCCGAACTCAAAGGATGGAGCCAGTTTATCGGATTGCAAATAGAATACAGCCTGATTGAAAGAACACCCGAACGTGAACTTATTCCAATGGCTAAGGCCTTTGATATGACTGTTACTCCCTGGGGGCCTTTAGGGGGTGGTGTTCTAACCGGGAAATATCTCAGGAATGAATCCGGGCGAATCGATGCAGATCATCCTAGGCGGGATGAACACAATACCCGGATCGCCAAAAAAGTTGCAGAAGTAGCCGAATTGCTGGATGTTACACCCGGGCAGGTTGCCATAAACTGGTTGCGCCAGCAGGAGGCCCGGATCATCCCTATAATTGGTGCGTCAAAAGAAAGTCAAATCATTGACAGCCTTGGCTGTCTTTCCTTTCAATTACCTGGTAAAGAGATGCAAATCCTGAATGACGTAAGCAGGATCAATCTCGGTTTTCCGCACGAATTCCTCACTTCCGCTTTAGTTGATCGAGTGGCCTACGGTGGCATGCGCGACCAAATCGATTTTGAATAACTCCTTTCTTTTTCGGTTGTAATTTATGTCAGTGGTTTTTATATTTTTGACCTAAAAAAGTACTGTCATGAACGCAACCAATCACAACCGAACATTTGGCCTGGGAATTCTTATTATCCTGGCGGGCATATTTATTTTACTTGATCAATTGCATTTTTTGTCACCCACTTTGTCTGAGATCTTTATTTCCTGGCAAATGCTGTTGATCGCACTGGGAATATATAACCTGTTTTTCAGCGAAAGCAGCAAAACCTTCGGACTTATTCTTTTGTTTGTAGGTGGATTTTTTCTATTGCCTGAAATATTTACGCTTCCACATAATTTTAGCCGAAATTTCTGGCCGGTGCTACTCATCGTATTGGGCATTTTTATACTTTATCGTTCAGGAGCTTTTGGTAAACGCCCCGAAACCGCACGACCCATTGATGCTAAAGAGATGGAATATTTTGATGAGGTGAATGTGTTTGGCGGTTCCGAAAAAAAAGTGAGCATTAAAAATTTCAGGGGTGGAAGGATTACTTCCATCTTTGGAGGTTCTGAAATTGACCTTACAGGATCTGAACTGGCTGAAGGAATACAGGTGATCGAAGTCTTTTATGTTTTTGGAGGATCGTCACTCAAAGTTCCTGAAAACTGGGTCGTAACTAACAAAGTAGCCGCCATATTAGGAGGGTTCTCCGACAAGCGCTCAAATCCTCCGGTGTCGGACGGTATCAAAAATGAACTGGTGATCAGGGGCTCTGTTATTTTCGGGGGTGGCGAAATAAAAAGCTAGTCCG
>JAGQVF010000326.1:0-3169 GCA_020438135.1 Bacteroidales bacterium
TCGTCCACTTCCTTCACCAGTATCTCCAGAAATTCATCCTTGTCGCTGCTGTAGATCGAATAATCCCTTTTTTCGGTATCGCCGGCCAGGCCGAGGTTCAGGTTCTGACCGGGCTGAAATTCCATGCCGTTGCGCTCCATCCGAACCACATAGGTTGAGTCGGTCAAATCCCTCACATGGTCTACTTTATATTTGTTGTGCGTAATTGTTTCCATTCAATACTACTTGTTCTCAATAAAATGTCTATAACGAAACCCGTCTGTCAATGTTCAACGAAATTAAATCCAATCAGGTATTTCTTTACTGAAATTTAAAACGGGGTGCAAAGGTAATTAATCGGAAGTTGATTTTCAAATGATTGTGATCATGAAAATCTGAGATTCTATGGTCAGATACATTTTTTTAATCGAACAGAACTAATTTTTGGATCGTTTCCACGGAATTCCCACCCACATAAACCACAAATTCACCAGGCTCAAAACTTTTGGTGAGATCGGGATGATAAAAAGCCAGGTCATCTTTGGTTAAAGTAAACTGAACGGTTTTCGATTCTCCCTTTTTGATCATCAACTTTTGAAATCCTTTCAATTCCTTTACAGGCCGCGTAATGCTTCCGATCTTATCCTGAACATACAACTGCACCACTTCTTCACCGTCCCGGTTGCCGGTGTTGGCAACATTGACGCTGATTTGGATTTGACCGCCTTCCACATTCGCCGAAAGATCGTCATATTTAAAAGTGGTGTAGCTCAGTCCGTATCCAAAAGGATAAAGCGGATCGTTGGGTGAATCAATGTATTTCGAAAGGTATTTAAAATCAGGCCGTTCCGGATCGAGCGGCCGGCCCGTATTTTTGTGATTATAATATATTGGTACTTGTCCCAGGTTTTGTGGAAAGGTCATCGTAAGTTTTCCTGCCGGATTATAATCGCCGAACAGCACATCCGCAATGCCGTTTCCGGCTTCTGTTCCACCAAACCAGGTTTCGAGGATGGCAGGTACGCTTGCTTGCAATTGAGAAATTGCCAATGGTCGTCCATTGAACAGCACGGCAACAGTGGGTTTCCCTGCTTCCATCACCATTGTAGCCAATTGATTTTGAACACCTGGCAGGTCAATATTGGTTCTGCTGGCAGCTTCACCACTCATTTCACCGGCTTCTCCGAGGGCAAGGATTACCATATCTGCGTTACGTGCTGCTTTTAAAGCTTCTTCAAAACCTGATGTGTTTGCATCATCAATTCCACATCCGCGGTTATATGTAACCTTGATTAAATCTCCAGCCCGATTCACCATCCCTTCTTTTAGGGTAATACATTTGTCCCATTCACCTGCAGCTATCCAGTTACCGAGCATATCTTTTTTCGAATCACCAAGCGGCCCGATAATAGCTATTGATTTAACATTATCCGGAATAGGAAGCGTATTGTTTTCATTTTTTAAAAGTACACAACTTTCCCGCACTAATTTCCTGGCAAGGATACGGTTATCCTTTGTCATAATAGCCGTTTTCTCTCTTTTCTTATTGCAATAGCGGTACGGATCATCAAATAGTCCCAACTTTGCCTTTGCTATTAAAATTCGCCTTACGGCCTGGTCGATTTGTTGCATGCTGATTTTATCCCCGGCAATTAACATTTCAAGGTTATTGAGAAAAGCACGACCTTGCATGTCCATATCCACTCCGGCATTTAATGATAACAGGGCTGCAGATTTTTCATCTTCCGCCACTCCGTGGTTAACCAGTTCATTTATAGATGTGTAATCGGAAACAACAAAACCTTTGAAGTCCCATTGGTCCCTTAACAGATCAGTCAATAACCACTTATTGGAAGTGGAAGGTTGTCCGTTGATTTCATTGAATGATGTCATCACCGAGCCGGTACCGGCATCAATGCCAGCTTTGTAGGGAGGTAAATAAGATTCAAATAAGGAAGTAGTTGAGATATCGACAGTATTGTATTCTCGACCGGCTTCAGGAGCTCCATAGGCAGCAAAATGTTTCACACAGGCTAACGCTGTACTGTTGGAAGAGAGGTCTTCTCCCTGAAATCCATTAACCCGGGTTGCGCCAATCTTTGATGTCAACCAGGTATCTTCACCACCTCCCTCACTTACGCGACCCCATCTTGGATCGCGCGATATGTCAACCATCGGCGCGAAAATCCAGTTGATACCTTCGGCCGTTGCTTCGCTGGCGGCCACACTTTCTGACCTTCTTATCAGGTCAAGGTTCCAGGATGCTGCTTGTCCAAGTGGAATCGGGAAGATCGTCCGATGGCCATGAATAACATCATAACCAAACAATAATGGGATCTTCAACCTTGTTTCTTCTACGGCTGTTTTTTGTAATTCCCTGACAAAATCAACGGTATAGGCATTAAACACAGCTCCTGCTTTACCGGCTTTTATTAATTCTTTATAATCATTGCTTAATGAAGGTCCGGTTATATCCCAATCAGAAGTGATAAGGGTTAATTGACCAATTTTTTCGATGAGACTCATCTCGTTCAAAAGACTGTCGATGTTGATCCCCTCTGTCACGTTTTGCGACCACCCTGAAATAGCGACAAAAAGAAAAACGGCTGTAATGGCTTGTATTTTTTTCATTTTAAAGGTTTAACGATTTTACTTTTTTCAATAAGAATGCTCCGGTTAATACGATAGCGGAACTTATAAACGCCGGAACAAACGACGATTTCGGCTGAAACTGATCCGGTGATATGGTGCCCCAGGTAAAGAAAAACAGGTTGACTACAAAACCGGAGATTACACTGATCACGGCAATTTTCCGGAACCGGTAAACATCTTTTCTGATAAGTGCCAGGAAGGTGACCGGGACAAAAATGACGATGGTTGCGATGCCCACCACCATCAGGTCGATGATCTTTGGCAGCAGTAGTGCCATCCCGAGGGCAATGATCCCGAACACGATGGCTGCGATCCTGATTTGTTTGTGGATGTGTTTTTTATCGGCCAGTGACGTTTGTTTCCGCCAGCCTGCAAAATCCCGGACAGCAGAAATGGCGATCAGGTTCAGGAAACTGTCTCCCGACGACATCAGTGCCGACATCAATCCCACAACGGCAAACCCAAGGATGAACAGGGTACTGTGCCTTTCGAGGAAAAGATAGGTGACATCTTTGGGTTCGATATCAGCGTCGAGCAC
>JAGQVF010000326.1:3279-3761 GCA_020438135.1 Bacteroidales bacterium
GCCAGGATGCGTTGCCAGATGTCCATACGGATCAGAACGGAAGGTGAAAGAAACAACGGCAGTGCAATCAGGAAGGCCCAGCCATAGTAAGTTCCGTTGAGGAAGTTGGCCGGTAGTTCCGTCAGTTTTGTCAGTCCTTCAGTATCGTAATTGATGCCCGGGATAAAGATCAGGATGATCATGATCACGATGATGATAAATTGCAGCAAATCGGTGATGATCACACCTGAAAGCCCTGCAAAAGCTGTATATGTGATCACTACCAGGCAGGAGATGATCGCTGCCGGAATGTAATCAATTACGAAAGCAAATTTTAACAAGGAAGCCATGGCCACAAACTGCGCGGCCAGCAGGAAAAAAAAGATAAAAACATTCACACCACTGACCACCGAGGAAAACAATTTGGAAAATCCCGGCTCTTCATCGGAAATATAATGTGAATTGAGAAATTGCGGGAAAGAGTAAATTTTTTCATTTCGCCC
>JAGQVF010000038.1:0-5155 GCA_020438135.1 Bacteroidales bacterium
CGCCTTCACGCCCGGAAGCTCTTTCCCTTCGATGTATTCAAGCATGGCTCCACCGCCGGTTGAAACGTAGCTAACCCTGTCTTTGAGTCCGTATTTATTAATCGCCGCCACAGAGTCGCCACCACCGATCAACGAAAATGCACCTTTATCCGTTGCTTTGGCAACAGCCTCTGCGATGGCTTTGGTTCCAGCAGCAAAATTTTCCATCTCAAATACACCCATCGGGCCGTTCCACAGGATGGTTTTCGAATTTTCGATAATTTTTGTGAACCGTTCTATTGTTTCCGGGCCGATATCCAAACCCATCCAGTTATCAGGAATGTCATCAGCCTTAGCAGTTTTTTTATTCGCCTCGTTTTTAAATTCATCTGCGATTATTGCATCTGTGGGCAAAGCTATGTCAACACCCATTTCTTTGGCACCATCCAGAGTATGCAGAGCCAATTCCATCAGGTCATCTTCTACAAGCGATTTTCCAACATCCCCGCCTTGCGCATGAATAAAAGTAAACATCATACCGCCCCCGATGATCAGGTTATCCACTTTGTCGAGCAGGTTATTAATGATCTCAACCTTCCCCGAAACCTTGGCTCCACCCAAAATGGCTGTAAACGGCTTTTTAGCATCGTGCAATACCTTGTCGATGTTTTGCACCTCGTTTTCCATGATGTATCCAAACATTTTATCATCCGGGAAAAATTCAGCGATGATCGCTGTGGAGGCATGAGCACGGTGTGCAGTTCCAAAAGCATCATTCATATATGCGTCACCCAGCGATGCCAGTTTTTTGGCAAATTCCCGGTCTCCTTTGGTTTCTTCCTTATAAAAACGAAGATTTTCAAGTAACAGAATTTGCCCCGGTTTTAACGATTTTGCCTTTTCCACAGCTTCCTCACCAATGCAATCGTTTGCAAACTGAACATCCGTTTCTGTTTGATCTTTCAGGTAAGAAATAACATGTTTCAGCGAAAACTTATCTTCCGGGCCCTCTTTCGGCCTGCCAAGATGAGACATTAAAATAGCGGCTCCGCCACCTGCCAGTATCTTATTGATTGTTGGTATTGCCGCATCAATCCGGGTTGTATCCGTGATTTCAAATTGATCATTTAACGGTACATTAAAATCTACCCGCACCAATACCCTTTTGTTCTTAAAATCGTAATTTTCAATTGTTTTCATTTATATCTTTTTTCAGGTTTATATCTGTTTTTATTTTATCCAAATACCTTATACCCTATAACTCATACCCCTTACCCAATACCTCCATCAAAACTACCTGCAAACAATCCACCGGCAAGAGGCGTTCAAAATTACTCAAAAAAACATTTATTCTAATTTGATTAATTTTGCAAACCCATTGGTCAAAATCGAGCCTATGAACAGTTTCAGCGGAGAGATCAGGTCTAAATTGCAGAAGCAGGAAACCAGCATTTTTGCGGTGATGTCGGCATTGGCCAAAGAACACAATGCCATCAACCTCTCCCAGGGATTTCCTGATTTTCCGATTTCTTCCAAGCTGATCGAACTGGTCGGAAAATACATGCGTAAGGGTTACAACCAGTATGCTCCGATGACAGGGGTTTCGGAGTTGCGCCACGAAATCGCAGCAAAAGTTGAAACCCTTTATGGAAGTTCCTATGATCCCGATAAGGAGATCAACATCACAGCAGGTGCCACACAAGCGCTTCATACAGCCATTGCCGCTACCATTCGCGACGAAGACGAAGTAATTGTTTTCGAACCCGCTTACGACGCCTACGTGCCCCTCATCAAACTCCATGGTGGCATCGTTAAATATGCCGCACTGAAACTGCCCGACTATTCGATCGACTGGCAACAGGTGAAAAAGCTGATCAGCAACCGTACCCGGATGATCATCATCAATTCGCCCCACAATCCAACAGGCGCTGTTCTTGGCTCCGCCGATATGGAAGAACTTCAAAAGATCACCCGCAACTCCGATATCATCATCCTCAGCGACGAAGTGTATGAACACCTCATCTTCGACAACCTCAAACACGAGTCCGTTTGCCGTTATCCCGAACTCGCTTCACGGGCATTTGTGGTGGGTTCGTTCGGTAAAACCTTTCATGCTACCGGCTGGAAAACAGGTTTCATCCTCGCACCCGAAAACCTCATGCAGGAGTTCAGAAAAGTGCATCAATTTGTTGTGTTTGCAGCCAACACACCCATCCAGCATGCCATCGCCGAATTTCTGACCGACAAAACCAACTACCTCGACATCGGCAAATTTTATCAACGCAAAAGAGACCTTTTCCTCAACCTGATCGCCGGTTCAAAATGGAAACCCGTTCCTTCGCACGGCACCTATTTCCAGTTGCTCGACTACAGCGCCATATCGGATGAAAACGAGATTTCATTTGCCGAACGACTCACCAAAGAACACAAGCTGGCATCCATACCCGTTTCGGTTTTTTATCATAAACAAACCGACAACAATGTTCTCCGGTTTTGTTTCGCCAAAGAAGAAGAAACCCTTCAAAAAGCAGCTGATGTACTGAACAGGATTACTTAAACTTCTTTTTAACAATGAATCGAAAAACCAAATTTATCAGATACATAATTCCATCCCTCCTCCTCTTACTGGCACTGCTGGCCCTCTATCCAACTCCCGATATAAAACCGGTCCGTTATATCGATCGAAAAACCAACCAGATAAAAACCGAAAAGGTGGCTGGCGAAGGCTGGCTCACATGGCTATACCATAACCCAATCGGAAAACTCACCCTGCAAACCCTCGTAAAAAGAAAGTTCATCTCAGATTGGTACGGCAACCGAATGGACAGCCCCAATTCAGTCAATAAAATTGAAACATTTGTTGAAGATTACAACGTTGACCTGAGCATCGCACAAAAACACGAATTTAATTCCTTCAATGATTTTTTTACCAGGAAATTAAAACCCGGCTCCCGTCCTGTTAACATGAACAGCAATGTGGTGGTTTCACCGGCAGACGGGAAAGTGCTGGCCTATTCAAATGTCGGTGAGCAGGACTTTTTCGCGAAAGGTTACCGTTTCAACGTTTCATCATTTTTACAAAGTGATTCGCTGGCCGATGTTTACAAACACGGCAGCCTCATGATCTTCCGCCTCAGTCCGCCCGATTACCACCGGTTTCATTTCCCGTTGAGCGGCCATGTTTCATCACTGACAAAAATTGAGGGTGATTACTATTCGGTGAACCCGATTGCCATCCGCAAAATGATTGAGATCTTCTGTGAGAATAAACGGGAATATGTGATCATATCTAACCCCGGGTTCGGTGATGTGATTATGGCAGAAGTGGGTGCCACCCTGGTGGGCAGCATTATTCAAACCTATTCAGGAGATCGGGCAATTAAGGGCGAAGAAAAAGGTTACTTCAAATTCGGGGGATCCACTGTGCTGCTTCTGTTTAAAAAAGATGAAATAGAGATTGATCCGGATCTGCTCATCAATTCGCAAAATCAATTGGAAACCTCTGTGGTGATGGGAGAGAAGGTGGGAGAAACAGCAGATCAGGAGTTCTGATTTAAGCTTTCAAATTGAGCTTGTGACATATTCGTTACATTTGTAATTTAACATCAGGCAAAACATTTAAATGACAAACCTATCCATATCGCTTATTCAAACTCCGCTCCACTGGGAAAACAGCGAGAAGAACCTAAAAATGCTTGCTTCCCGGATTAAAAATGCCGATAAAAAAACCGACCTTATAATCCTTCCCGAAATGTTTTCCACAGGTTTCACAATGAATGCACAGGAACTTGCAGAGCCTATGTCAGGAAAGGCCGTTTCATGGATGAAAGAACAGGCGTCAAACACAGGAGCCGTAATTGCCGGTAGCCTTTTGATTGATGAAAACGAAAAATACTTTAACCGGTTTATGTGGGTACGCCCGGATGGCAGTTACGAATATTACGATAAACGACACCTTTTCAGGATGGCAAATGAACATAAAACCATGTCGATGGGATTCTCCACAAAAATTGTTCAGATCAGAGACTGGAAAATCAACCTTCAGGTTTGTTATGATCTCCGGTTTCCTGTTTGGAGCCGGAACAGTTTAAAAAATGATCAACCCATGTATGATCTCCTTTTGTATGTTGCTAACTGGCCTGCAGTAAGACGTAAAGCCTACAAAAGTCTTCTTCCTGCCAGAGCCATCGAGAACCAGGCATGGGTAGTGTGGGTAAATCGCATTGAAAAAGATGGAAATGGCTATGATCACAGCGGTGATTCAGCAGTTTACGATCCGGAAGGAAATCTTTTTGCTACGGCCGGAACGAATATAGCTACGGTTTTGAATGTAACTCTTACAGGCGATCTTTTACCTAACCTGCGGAAAAAATTCAAAGTAAGTCTTGATTGGGACAATTTTAACATATTACCTGACAATTGATAAAATATACTTTCCGATTTCCTGTATCGTTAAAACCACACATTGTATATTTTTGTGATTTTGAAATATTGGTGTTATTTAGTGCCATCAATTTAAAGAAGTAATCATGAATATCATCATAGCAGGTGACGGTGAAGTAGGTTTCCATCTTGCAAAAATGTTGCACGATGAAAATCATGATATTACCATTGTCGATCCGCATGAGGATCTGTTGAAAATGCTCGAATCACATACTGATATACTCACCATCACCGGTGATTCAACTTCCGTTTCCGTGCTCAATAAAGCACGCGTAAACAAAGCAGATTTGTTTATCTCAGTCCTGCACGACGAGCAGACCAACATCATTGCCTGTATACTTGCCAAAAACCTTGGAGTAAAGCGAAGTATAGCCAGGATCAACAATACCGAATACCTCGTACCCTCAACACGTGAAATTTTCAGGAACATGGGTATCGATGAGCTGGTGTGTCCGGAAAGCATTGCTGCTGATGAGATCGTAGCCCTGCTCAAACAAACGGCTGCCACTGAAATCTACAATTTTTCCCATGGCAGGTTATCTCTTTTCCTGATCAAACTGGATGAAAATGCGCTGGTGTTGAACAAATCTCTGAATGAGATCGCAACCGAAAATCCACAACTTGATTTCAGGGCTGTGGCCATTCATCGCAATTCGCAAACGATCATACCCCGAGGGGATGATAAGTTTATGCCCAATGATCTGGCCTATGTGATCACGAAACCCGATGGGAT
>JAGQVF010000038.1:5248-6240 GCA_020438135.1 Bacteroidales bacterium
CTGAAGCTCGAAAAGAACATGAACATCAAAATGGTGGAGATTGATCGTGAAAGAAGTCAGAAACTGGCCAACGACCTTGAGCGGGCACTGGTGATCAACGGCGACTCGCGCGATATCGAAATGCTGAAAGAAGAAGGAATCGACCAAACCGATGCTTTCATTGCGGTTACAGATAACTCCGAAACCAATATTCTAACCTGTCTTCATGCCACCAAGTTAGGGGTGAAAAGAACCATCGCTCTGGTTGAAAACATTGATTATATCGACATTTCACAAAATATCGGGATCAACACCATCATCAACAAAAAACTGATCACCGCCAGTTATATCGCCAGGTTTACCATGGATGCAGAAGTCACATCCATCAAATGTCTTTCCGGTATCGATGCAGAAGTTCTTGAGTTTGTTGCAAAACCCAATTCACTCATTACAAAAAAACCGATCCAGAAACTCGACATTCCCGAAGGAGCTATCATTGGCGGGATTGTCAGGAACAAATCAAGCTTTATTGCCGTAGGCGGACTACAGGTTCAGGAAAACGATCATGTGGTTGTTTTCGCATTGCCAAGGGCGATCCATAAACTGGATAAGCTGTTTCACTGATGGCTGAAGTAATAGCCGTTTTTACCGATTCGCAGTTCATCATGTAATCGAAATTTTATTGATTATTTTTGCACCGTTATGTCGATACTGGCAAAAGTAAACTGGAAGATCATTTTGCAAATCCTGGGTGTGCTGCTCATCATCGAAGGTGTGTTCATGATGTTAGGCATTCCATTTTCCATTTATTATTGCGAGGATAAATGTTTAAGTCTCCTTTACAGCGGATTGATTACCGGCTTCACCGGACTTACCCTGTGGTTTCTGAGCAGGCGGGCAAATCGTGTGATCGGTAAACGGGAGGGATACATCATCGTTACCTTTGCCTGGATCACGATTTCACTTTTCGGAACATTGCCATACCTGCTGAGCCAGGCAATCCCGAACTTTAC
>JAGQVF010000038.1:6309-7634 GCA_020438135.1 Bacteroidales bacterium
AGCCTGCCGAAAGGAATTCTCTTCTGGCGGGCCATGACCCATTGGATTGGCGGCATGGGGATCATCGTTCTTTCTGTTGCGATCATGCCCATCCTGGGTATCGGCGGCATGCAGTTGTTTGTAGCTGAAATGCCCGGTATTACTCCCGATAAACTCCATCCACGCATAACCCAAACAGCCAAAAGGCTCTGGCTGATCTATGTGGGATTAACGTTTGCCGAAACCATCCTGCTGATGTTTGGAGGTATGGATCTGTTCAATGCGCTGTGTCATTCTTTTGCTACCATGGCCACCGGCGGATTCAGTACGGAGAATGAGAGCGTATCAGCCTTTTCGCCATATATCCAGTACGTTATAATTGTATTTATGTTTATGGCCGGTACCAATTTCACCCTTCATTATCTTGGTTTACACCGGAGATTTCGCGAGATTTGGAAAAATGAAGAATTCAGGTATTACACGTTGTTTACTGCTGCCTTCGCTGTCGTTATCACGTTTATGCTATTTCTGAACAACGGCCAATCGTTTGAAAAATCTTTCAGAGATGCTACTTTCCAGGTGGTTTCAATTGTTACAACTACCGGCTTTGTTACTGCCGACTACCTCATTTGGCCCGGTTATATCTGGATATTCATATTTTTACTGATGTTCATCGGAGGAAGTGCAGGTTCCACAGGTGGGGGTATTAAAGTCGCACGTCAGATTTTGCTTCTTAAAAACAGTTTCCTCGAATTTAAAAGGATGGTGCACCCGCAAGCGGTAATTCCTGTGAGGTTTAACGGCAAGGCGGTTTCACAGGAAATTCTTTACCTCGTTATGGCTTTTTTCCTGTTTTATATCCTGATCTTTTTCGCCGGGACTTTTGCAATGGTTTTGCTGGGACTCGATTTCGATACCGCTATCGGTGCAACGATTGCCACCCTGGGTAATATCGGTCCGGGAATCGGCGGAGTGGGTCCGGTTGAAAATTATTCAGAGTTACACACAGGCGCCAAATGGATCTCTTCATTTCTGATGTTGCTTGGCAGACTTGAACTTTTTACGGTACTGATCCTTTTTGCACCTTCATTCTGGAGAAAATAACGGGTTATGTATGATGTGTGAAGTTTGAGGTATCATGTCAAATATAATTCACATCCTGATGACTTTAAGAACTTCACACATCATACATCATACATCACACATCACACTTCAAAACTCCCCGAATTTCCTTCATGATCAGCCTGGTGGCTCCTTTTTTCCCGTTGATGTAATCGCTACAGGTAACTGATGCATTGTTTCTCAATTCCGCGTTAGATAGCAGCTTTCCTGTAATCGTCAGAAAC
>JAGQVF010000327.1 GCA_020438135.1 Bacteroidales bacterium
ATCCTTAACCGGACACTACTGTTTTTATATATTAAATGGATCGTCTGATGAAGGCCAAGCCAATGTGTGGGCATGCTGGTCAGTTTTACTGAAAAGATACCCAGGCGGTTATGAAAATAGCTCAACGTATAATGTACGTGAACGATGGAATTTTTTTTCGTTTTGCCTAATGAGCTTGCAAGAAATTGAAAGAGACGAAAGATTTTTATATTTACTATCTGATGTAATTAAAAGGGTGACCTCAAAAGATGCCCTTAAATTTATTCTTATAGATGAGAAGAAACGGAATTTATTAATATTCAATGAACCTAAATTAAAAGAATACGACAAAAATTTAACGGCACTAATACAAATTCTGGAATAACAAATGATTAAAATACATCTGCTGTAACTCCTAAACCCAACCTTTGCTCGCTATTTCACGTCCTTAGCTTAGGGAGCGATTATTCACCGGGTGATTTGAATCACCCGGTGAATAACTCAAGCCAGTCAGTAAAATTTACTCCAATGAAACAAAAACCAATCATCATTCTAACCCTTGCACTTTCGCTTTGCTTATTTGCTTCCTGCACAAAAGAAGAACGCGATTTTTATAGCGGCTTAGGCAAAAAACCGGTTTATGTTCCTCTAAGCGATTTATTGGATATCCGCAGTGAACCGCCACGGGATATTGATCAATCCGGAACCATTTATTTGCAAGACACTCTTTTATTCCTGCTCGAACAAGGAAAAGGTATTCACGTTTTCAACATCAAGGATTCTGTAAATACGGTAAATCTGGTTTTTTTTAAGATACCGGCGATTACCGATTTCGTGATCAATGGCAGTCTATTATATGCCGATAGCTGGCGAGATTTGGTTGCCATCGACATAAGTGATTTACAACAGATCAGGGAAACTGACCGGATCAGCAATGTGATTAACCCTGCCCTGTATCCTCCATTTTACACCGGTATTTTTGAATGTGTAGATGAAACCAAAGGCGCTATTGTCGGCTGGGAAGAGACAGAATTGGAGAATGTTCGGTGTTTTACAAATTAGCAACTAAACAACTTCAAACGAATATGTTATGAGACCACTGTTATTATTATCTGCAGTTATATTCCTGTGTTTTGCCTGCGGTAAGGACACCGCAGAGACAATTCCAGGCAAATCCGGATCGATAACTCGTTTCGCGATTTTTCAAAACTATATGTATGTGTTGAACTTAAATGAGGTACAGACATACGACATCACCGGCAAAGAACATCCTGTTTTGGTACATCACCTGCCTACCGATTATGGACTCGAAACGATCACCATTTATGACAATACCGTTTTCCTGGGTTCTACAACCGCTTTGTATATCCTGGATATCAGCAATCCGGCAGCTCCGGCGATATTGTCACAATCTGATCGGTTATCCGATATCGGATTTAGTGGTTGTGATCCTGTTGTGGTACAAGGGAATTATGCCTACAGCACCATAAAAACCATTGAAAATGTTTGCGGTAATTTTTCAGCTTCAAGTGAGCTAGTGGTGTATGATGTGAGCGATAAAACGGCACCTTTGGTTCTCGGCACTTACCTTTTAGATATTCCCAATGGCCTGGGTTATAAAGATCATTACCTGTTTGTATGCGACGAAGGGCGTGATCAGGTCGTTATTTTTGACATCAGCGATCCGAATGAGCTTTTTGAAACCAGTTATGCCATAAGCGTCATTGATCCTTATGATCTGATCATTGATGGACAAAAGATGATTGTTTCCACCAAAACGGAGTTTCAAATTTTTGACGTTACCGATGTGGAACAGATCAAAAAGGTCGGATTAATATTGAAATGATGCGCCTGCTAAACCTCGTTTTTTGGCTTGTTCCCCTTTGGGGGATGGCACAAAAGGACAGCCTTGGATTGCCACCGTTTTCCATAAAAGTAGTTCCTTTTAATCTCCTCAATGCCATTCAGGGATCTGTGGATGTTTTGGGGGATGTTCCTTTTGCAAAGCGTTGGGCATTGGAACTTGGAGTTGGCGCCATCCTGAATTCGGAAATACACGCTCAATATGAAAACGAAACCTACACCGGAATTAAAATAATCCCGGCCCTCAAATTCTATACTTCCAGATCAAGTAAAGCCGACTTTTATTTATGCCTGGATTTCAAATACCACATCGTCAAAAATCAGCGCTATGAAACTGTTTTGCGCCAAGGGAATCAATACACCGAGTGGTTGCTGCTGAAAAGAGATGTGAAGATTCTGGGAGCTGCTTTTCGAATGGGTACTCAATATTATTTTGGGAAAAACGACAGATGGGTTATTGAGCCATTTTCCGGGATCGGTATTCGGCAAATGCACAAGGGTGATTTTACACTACCGGCTGATGGGGTTCTTTTCACGCAACGCCCCTTTGTTTTATTTAATCGAGAGCCCGGCATTTCTACCACTTTCGATTTCTTGCTCGCTTTTAATCTGGGCTGGACTTTTCCTGGTAAGAGGAAAAAATGAGTTTCACCGCAACAATTGCTGCAAAGCCTTCAACGAAGCCTGATTTTCCGGCGAATAAAATGCCTCCATCAGATCCATCTTTTCACGCTTGCTAAGGTGAAAACTCATGGATGCTTCGCGATTCTTCTGCACCGCATGGTAGTGAAAGCGCAGCATCACAATTTTACCAGGATCAAATACGTCACCGAGGAGAGATAATGCTGCATCCTGTTCAAAATCCTGCATATCGGTGATTTTGGCCACCACGGT
>JAGQVF010000328.1 GCA_020438135.1 Bacteroidales bacterium
CCCTGCCCGGGTTGAATCGGGGCTCTGCCTCTCAAATCGGGCAAAGCAAATGTAGTTGTACCATTTCCCCCATAAGTCGTTCCAAGCAAGCTAAATAAAGCGGAGTATTGAGAAATTTGCAAAATTTGCCCGTTACACAAAGCCCAACCCACGGGTGCAAAAGTTCCGGCAAACATGGTAATTTCGCCAATGTATGGATCCAGGCCTTTAACCTCATCGCCTCCTTCTCCCTCTTTCGACCACGATGGATAAACTCCCTGCAGGGCAATGATAAAGTTAATTCCCAGGGATGGTTGCATGTTCGAATTGCCCCCAAAAGTTAAGGTATTTCCATTGCCCTGGAAATTGGTGGCCTTGACAGTTCCATCAACATCCAGTTTAGCTGTTGGGATGGGAACACCGATACCAACATTTCCACTTACCGAACTCACCATGTTATTTCCATTTATCGTCCAATCGCTGTCAACACCTCCACTAAACGACTCCCAGGCAGACCCGTTGTAAAAATAAAAGCTGTTATCATCTGTAACAAATACCAATAAACCTGTTGCCGGAGAAGCCACTGCATCCCGCTGGATAGCAGTCATCCGGGGTATCAGAATACCTTTGTCATTCGATTTAACATCCAGCATAGCTGATGGATCGGCATCGCTGCCATCGGATGTTACCGCCATTTGAGCTGTAACGGCACAACTTAGTGCGATCAGAATTACCAGGAGAAAGAGTTTTGTTTGTTTCATAAAAGTAGATATTAGAGCGTTTGTTACTATGAATTTAATTGGATATAGAAGTATCAATGATCATCATCTGTTTTCACTTTTAATGTAAAGCAAAAGTTTTGTTGTTTTCCTGATCGAAAATTATGATACCTGTTGTTTTGCGAAAACTTTGGTTTGGGCTACTTCCGGTTTGCCGGGGTAGGGATATTCAAATTAAAGAACAAACGAATGCTATGATGGTTCATTCAGTTGATAAATTAACAGATACAATAGATACAGCGTTACTTGTGATACAACTTATTTCAGTTACGCTCTAAAAGAAATGTCTTACACTTTTCATTATTTTCATACTTTCGCCGTAAAAGGTATTTATTTTGAAAAAAATCTTATCAATCATTCTATTGTCCATATTCGCAATACAATCAAATGGTCAAAATGAGGCATCGATCAACTTACCAAAAAAAGTGGGAAGCCTGGATATCGACCTGCTTAGTGCAGAATTTTCAACAGCCTTTTCGGTGGGGTCCAGAACTATGATGGGATATGGATTTCAACTGGGAGCCGGGTTTCGGTATAATCTGAATCAAGCAAAACAAAGTGATTTTCACATGGAATTTGCCAGGCTAAAATTTTTTTGGTCTTATTACCTGAGGCAAAATACATTTTTACGTACCGGAATTTTTGGTTCCATAGGCCGAATGGCAGATTTTGAAATTGGCAACCAGGTTTATTTCACCGGTATTCATCTCGATTTTTACACCGGATGGAACAGAATCAAATTCGGGATTAAAACCCAAAATGGCTACACTTTTATGACTTACAATTCAGTAGGTAAAAGAACTGATTTCTTTATGATGACGGTTGCGCCGGCAGTTCAGTATCAGTTCAAGTGATATCTGATAGTTCAATAGCAAACTGAGTAATCCCTGACAAAGGCAGGCGGGTGTGAACAAAAAAAAGCGGCCTTCAGGCCGCTCTCTTTATTATTAAACAAGAACCGATATCTATCGGATATGTTTTTTCACAAAATCGTCGATGATCCCTTCCAGGTTCGGATAACCGATCTCCTGCAGGTCGTAATAAA
>JAGQVF010000329.1 GCA_020438135.1 Bacteroidales bacterium
TTCACCATTTGGGAAAACAACCTGCTTTCCTACAAAAATGAATACGGAAGCTTCGATATTTTTTGTTCCCATCCCGGTTACGGAAATGTGGAAAGCCTGATCCCCATCCAGGGAAGATTTTTGAACGATCGTGATATCTCGGATTACAGAAAAGTGACGGCCATCGGTAAACTGGTGAATGATGCGTTATTTAAGGGAGAAGATCCGCTGGGTAAATATATTCAGGTGGCAGGAATCCCGTTTAAAGTGATCGGGGTTTTTGATGATCCGGGCGGCGATCGCGACCTTTCCAGGATCTACATCCCGATCACAACTGCACAGATGGTGTATAACCGCAACAACGAAATGGGAACCATTTCCATGACCATTGGTAATGCATCGGTTGAAAGGAGCGAAGAGATGGTGAACCAGATCAGAAGTGAGATGTCGCAAAGGCACCATTTCGATCCTGAGGATCAGCGCGCCATTTTTATCTGGAACAATGTGGAAAATTACATGAAATTTATGAACCTGTTCGCCAACATCAGGCTTTTTATCTGGGTGATCGGCATCGGGACCATCATAGCGGGAATCGTTGGTGTTAGTAACATCATGATGATCGTGGTGAAAGAACGTACCAAGGAGATCGGCATCCGAAAATCGATGGGGGCCACACCGGGTTCCATCATCAGTTTGATCCTGCAGGAGTCGATCGTCATTACTGCTTTTGCCGGATATCTTGGTTTGGTAGGCGGTGTGTTCCTGCTTGAATTGTTTTCGAAATTTGTGCCGGCCTCGGGATATTTTGCCAATCCGGAGGTGAATATAAATGTTGCGCTCGGAGCCACCGGTTTGTTGATCCTGGCCGGAGCCCTGGCCGGATTTGTTCCGGCCCGGAAAGCAGCAAGTGTGAAACCCGTAGTAGCTTTACGAGACGAATAAAATAAAAAAATGAGATTGTTCGACATCGATAAATGGAATGAAATTTATTACGCCCTGCGGAAAAATCCTTTGCGGACTTTCTTTACGGCTTTCGGTGTTTTCTGGGGCTTGTTTATGCTGGTGATCATGATGGGCGCCGGTACGGGCTTGTATAACGGTGCCAGTCAGGATATGGGCGACATGGCTACCAACAGCGTTTTTATGTGGACCCGCAAAACCACTATTCCCTACAAAGGATTTCCACGTAATCGTTTTTACCGTTTTAACAATGATGACACAAAAGCATTGCTCGATAACATTCCTGAGATCAAGTACCTGGCGCCCCGTTTGCAAGGCTGGAGCCGCAGCGAAACCAACAATGTGATCAGGGGTGAAAGAACCGGCAGTTTTAACATCAACGGAGATTATCCCGAGATCAATTATATCGATCCGGTAAATGTCACCAAAGGGCGTTTTATCAATCACATTGACATCGAACAGTTGCGAAAAGTGGCTGTTATCGGGGTTGCTGTTTTTCATGAAATGTTTCAAAACGGCGAAGATCCGATTGGGCAGTATTTGCAAATCCAGGGCGTATATTTTAAGGTGATCGGGATGTACCAGTCAAAAAAGAACGATCAGCAGGCCGAGCGTGAAAACCAGGGGATTTATATTCCATTCACTACCCTCCAAAAAGTTTATAATTATGGTGATATGGTCGGGTGGTATTCGATGACTGCCAGGGACGATGTACGCGTTGAAGTAGTTGAAACCAAAGCAAAAGAGCTATTAAAAAAGCGGCATAGTATTCATCCTGACGATGACCGTGCCATCGGGTCGTTCAACCTGGATAAAGAGTGGAGCAAGATGACCAACCTGTT
>JAGQVF010000330.1 GCA_020438135.1 Bacteroidales bacterium
GTGCAGGTATTGATCACATACGCATCGGCCGGTTCATTAAAATCGACGATCTCATAACCCCCATTGGCAAAATCGGTGATCACCGAATCGGTTTCATAGAGGTTCAGCCGGCAGCCGAGGGTTTTGAATGCTATTTTGTGGTTCATGTTAATTCTTTGAGTTTTTGTGTGATAAAATCTTTCAATTCTTTCTCCGAAGGCAGGTTTACTTTGTATTCGGCGATAAATAAATTCTTACTGAGTCCCGCAGTGGCGTATTCCACCAGGGTTTTGTTACCGCCTGTACATAGTAAAATCCCGATGGGTTTTTTGTCGCGCTTTTGTTTGATGTTTTTCCTGTAAAAATCAATATAGCTGTTTAACTGTCCGGCATATTGATGGGAAAACTGATCTAACTTCAGATCAACCAGCACATGACACTTCAAAATCCTGTGATAGAATACGAGATCAATGTAATAATATTCATCACCAATCAGAATTCGTTTTTGCCTTGCTTCAAAACAAAATCCGTTACCCAGTTCGAGTAAAAACTGCTGAAGGTTGTCAATCAATGCTTGCTCAAGGTCAGATTCTTCAATGGTTTCGCGATGGGGCAGTCCAAGAAATTCAAAAGTAAACGGATCTTTGATCAGATCAGAAGGTTTTAGTTTTTCCGCTTTTTGATTGACCAGAAGTTCCAGCTTTCCTTTATTTTTGGAAAATCCTGATCTTTCATAATACAGCGTAGAAATTTGCCGCTTCATTTCACGAACACTCCAGGTCCCATTGATTGTTTCGATCTCATAAAAAGTCCGTTTGAGAGGATCATCAATCTTGATCAATTCTGTTAAATGGGAAAATGATAAAGTCGAAATAATACGGCTGGCAGGTACATTAATGCCTTTATTTTCAGACTTTATCAATTCATCAGACAGTGTCTGACGAATTGAGGTAAGAGACTCAATGAAAGATTGGTCAGACATTGTCTGACCTTTTTCAATTGTCAGGAACGATAGTAAGTTTTTAGAAAAGTCAGACACTGTCTGACCTATTTGTGGATAAGTGAAATAAAACTTTCTGACATTTTTAAGATAGGTCAAAGAAATATCTTTGACATCATCCTGAAGCAGATCAACAAGCTTGATCAATAATTGATCTCCATAAACAGCCCGGTCCTCCCCTTTTTGTTCGTATTCTACGATATAATAACCAAACAGCCAGTTTCGCAGGGTGAGGGCGGTATTCACCGCAGAGGCGGCCTTTACCCGGAAATAGTGGTTGGTCTGCCTGAGCGCATCCGAAAGTTTGTTTAAATTCATCATCATGCCTTTTTCTTGAACGAAAAATTCATCGCAAAATTAAGCATTATGAAAAGAAGCTAAAGAAGTTAGCGGAAATTGCTGATTACCTGGAAGAATTTTTCACAACTTTTTCGCTACCCATTTTTATCCCATCCACATAAACCGAAACAAGATAAGCCCCGTTTTCAGCTTCATTTCCCGAATCATCCTGACCCGGCCAGGTAAGGTTATATTTACCAGAGGGAAGGCTTCCATCCAACAGGCTTTTAACGACCGAGCCACGGGCATCATGGATAAGTACTTTCACGTCGGCTTTTTTTACCAGCACAAATGAAATGAAAGTATGTGAGTGGAAAGGGTTGGGAAATACATCGATATTAAGTTCATTCAGGTTTTGTAAAAACTGTTCACGGATCCGAACACCGGTATCCTGAAACTCATATGCGCCCATATCGATCCTGCCATTGACGATCCTTGGATTTCCAGCAATATCTGTTTGGGGAAGGTGAATTGTATCACCATCGATTTTATAAAGTACGATCTTTTCATCTTCGATCTTGATGTAAGGATAGTCCATACCGAATTCATACATGGGTGTGCCGGCATCTATACAAGGTGAATCCCATTGCAGGCTATAGGTTATGGTCGAAGAAGTATCCCATTTGGGATCGGCATCGATGTTGCCCTCCAGCCAGTTCAAAACACTACTGTCCCAGACATAGGTGTTCCCAAAACCTCCTTCGAAGTTTGAATAGCTGATGTTGGCCTCTGAAGGAACCGGGCAATTTTGATATCCAAGTGATAGTTCATTTAAAGAATCGCCGTAAAAAATGGAATTGTACACATTCAACTCCGCCCCGTTATTGGCATTGGCTGCAAAACCGAATTCTCCCTGTACGGTGTTATAACCGATGGTAGCATTGATCATATCGACTTTGCAATAATTACTTTGGGTATATCCGCCGATCATGCCCGGTCCCCAGCCGGGATCAGGGATTCGCAAATTGTCAGTTATCTGGAGGTTGGTAATTTTACCAATGTAAGAATATGGTGGTGATGAATTACCGCCAATTTTTAAGCCCCCCCCTTCCAGTCCTGTATTTATGGGATCTTCATCCGGCAGGTTATTTTGAATAATGCAATTTTCTATTGTAAAGGTTTTTGTGGTCGCTGCCCAATTGCTCAGTCCAAGTACACCATAACTAACAATATTCTTAATGAATATATTTTTAAGTATTAGTAAATCTATTTTTATTAAGGTAATACCTCCCGAAGCCGAATATCCACCATCCTTAATCTCAAAGTTTTTTATTCTTACAAAATTATTATTCTGGATATAAATGCCACTTGGGTGATTCCATTTACCATGCTGAAAAGTTATATTCTCGATAGTATAATTTTTTAGAGTACCTATCCCGAGGAAAAATCCGGTATTATATTCACCGTCGATAAACGTCGAATCAATTCCACTTCCTATCACTGAAATATAACTCCTGGGACCCAGAGGGAGTTTTTCGCCGTTCATAGAACCTGAATAGGTTCCGTTGGCAAGATAAATCCTGTGCGGAGTAATACTATCAGATTTAATAATTTTATACGCATAGGTAATTGTTTTTAACGGATCACCTGGATTTATCCCTGAATTTGAGTCGTTTCCGGTAACCGGATTAACATACAGATCACTGTTAACCGGCTGGATATAACCATGTTCAACCGTTAAATCAATGTCATCCACCGGCAAATTATCAATATCATAGGAGGCAACAAATGAGAAATCGGGATCCATGACGGTGAGCGTATCAAGGTAAATGGTTTGCGGAGACGAATAACCGC
>JAGQVF010000331.1:0-1460 GCA_020438135.1 Bacteroidales bacterium
TCAAAATCATAACTTGCCGGCTCGCTCCAGACACCATCCGGGCTTTGTGCTTTCACCAAAAAAGTGTAATCACCGGGTGGCAGGTTGCCGAATGTTGCCGACGATTTGGAGGTTGGCTGACTCCAATCATCGTCAAAGCCTTCGAGTTTATATTGATATTTTACCAAAAATGACCTTCTGGTTTCAACACCTGCAAAATCCAAACTGATGTTGTTAAAAGCATAGGGTAAAACAAGGTTCACGGGAACATCGAAGTAAGGTGTAACGCTGTCGAAGTGCACGTTACGGAACCTGGCGTTGAGGGTATCCCGTTCGCTGTCGCTTAAAATTTTACCATACACAAGCTGTTCGTGGTTTTGATAAGAAGTGATCCCGGAATTGATTTCCCCGTTTTGACCCTTTTCTTTTTGCAATGAATACCAACTGATATTTTCATTGTTGATCTTCACGTCCCTGATGAAAATGGCGGGTGCTTTGGGATTTTTGTGAACACTTTTGTAATCAAAGCGGACCAGCTTGTCGCCGGTTCCGGCCCAGATAATGCCCCGGCTGTCGAGGAACATGCTGTTGTTATTGCTAATGTCTTTGATGGGATAACCCGCTTTCTGGTTAAAATTTTCGAGACCGGCTTTCGCCAGGTTCTTTCCCGACGGGTCGAGACCACCCTGCAGCACAGTGATCCCTTCGTTTGTCCCGATGAAAATATTGCCAGCATTGTCTTCCAGAATGTTGTACACCACATTGTTCGATAGTCCGTCGTTGGTGGAATAATTTTCAAAGACGGGCCCATTCAAAATCCCCTTGTCTGACTTTGTCAACTGTTCAACTATGTTTTTGCGGATCACAGAAATCCCGCCGCCCCATGTTCCGATCAAAACATTTCCCGACTGATCTTCGAGAACTGAAGAGAGTTTGTTATCAGGCAGGCCCTGATCTGAGGTTAAATTGATAAAATTATTTCCATCAAAAATGCTCAATCCTCCACGGGTCGCAAACCACATGTTTCCGGCCCGGTCTTCCATGACATCCCAAACGGTATTGTGGACCAAACCCTGATCCGTGGTAAAATTGGTGAAAGTCATGCCGTCGAATTTACTCACTCCGCCTTCGTAGGTACCGATCCAGATGTTGCCGTGGTGATCTTCCTCCAGGCTTACAACATAATCATTTACCAATCCTTGTTCTGTGTTATAGGCATAAAACACTCCGTTTTCAAATGCATGCAGTCCGTTCGGTGAGCCCATCCATAAATTTCCTTTATGGTCGGTTATCAGGGCAAGGGTATAATCATCGGGTAGTCCCTGTTTGGTTGAATAATTAATAAAGTATGAAGTTTTTGTTTCTTTCTCCTGAAAGATTAATTCAGTGATACCACCGTTGTTACCTCCAAACCAGAGGTTTCCTTTTTTATCTTCGGTAACGGCGTACACCACAGTGGATGGCAATCCCTGTTTTTCGGT
>JAGQVF010000331.1:1550-1832 GCA_020438135.1 Bacteroidales bacterium
TGCATACGATGTTGTGCGACAATCCCTGTGCTGTGGTCAGGTTGAAAAAGGCATTCTCCTTCTGGATGAATTCTGAAACACCGCCACTTGTGCCAATCCAAACATTGCCGGCTGCATCAACCCGGATGCACCGGATATCGTTGTTAACCAGTCCATCAATGGTAGTAAATTGTTTGAAAGTGTGCTGACCGGAGGGATCAAAGCGGATCACACCATTAGTCGTACCCAACCATAAAATACCTTCAAGGTCTTCGGTCATGGTTTCCACAGCCTGGCTTTTTA
>JAGQVF010000331.1:1943-2715 GCA_020438135.1 Bacteroidales bacterium
TTTTTGGTTTGTAAAATATCAAGGACATAGTTCCCAAGGAGGCCATCCTCTGGGGTAAAACTGGTAAACTTAAGCTCACCGGATTCAGGGTCCGGAGCTTCTACCCGGCACAATCCCTTTTGAGTTCCAATCCAGATGTTATCTTCATTGTCTTCCAGGATCTTATTGACATCATTGTCTGGAAGTCCCTGACCAGTGGTATAATTCCTGAACGACCTACCATCGTAAACACTGATACCCCCATAGGTTCCGAACCAGATGTTTCCGTGGCTATCTTCGGTAATGCAGTTGATCAGGTTGTGGATCAGGCCGTTCGATGAACTGAAATTGGTGAACGATTGGCCGTCGTACCTGCTCACGCCATTGCCCGATGTGCCGAACCACAGGATGCCGTTGTGATCTTTGAACCCGCAAAGGATACTGCTCATGGCCAGGCCTTCTTCGGTGTTATAGGTTTTCATGGGGATGAAAAAGTCAGCCGGGATTTTTGGGGGTGGTTTAAAATCCGAAACAGACCGCTTTTTCGGAGATGGTAAATCCGACAGTTGATGAATTTCAGGTTTTCCTGCCTGAACCATCACCGGTGCCTGTACCGAATCCAGTACCGGTTGCCCGGCACGACTTTGGCCGGCCACCAAAAAAAGGAGCAATATGCCTGATCTCAAAATAATCCCGGTGATTCGTTTATTCAACATTTACTTATTATCAATTGGTAATTGAATGATAAATTCCGAACCTTCGCCCATGTTCGATTCCACTTTTATATCCCCTC
>JAGQVF010000332.1:0-239 GCA_020438135.1 Bacteroidales bacterium
TTTATTCACCGGCCGGAGGTATGCGTACAGCCAACCACGACTTGTGGTTTGTGGATGAACAAGGCAAAAGTTTATCAGATTGTATGGGCGACCTCTGCGACATCGAGTTTCTTATTCGAAAAGCCTATTCTGTTTCCGAACCCGGAATCGTGAAATTCGAGGTCGAAAACAAATATACCAAAGTTGAAATGCCCGGAATAATCGAGGTGGGATTGATTGTGAGGGAAGCTGAAAAGTAA
>JAGQVF010000332.1:275-5641 GCA_020438135.1 Bacteroidales bacterium
AAAATCTCTTCTTATTATTCTTATTGTTTGTATTTTTGTATTTTAAGCCATTTTTATGTTGCTTAAATTGATATTTTCACTTATATAAATTGTTTTAGATATGTTAAAACGGGTTAGCCAGGAGCAGATCATTGACAGGATAAAATTCGAAAACCCATGGTGGTTAGATCATCGAATAGAAAAAGATTTCGATGATTTACCCAGACGTGCCTATTATAAAATTTTCAAACCGCTTGCATCTGAACTTGAAGTGAGAAGAGCCATTGTTTTAATGGGGCCAAGACGGGTTGGTAAAACAGTTATGTTGCATCATTTAATACAGGATTTACTTGATTCCGAATTAAATACCAGAAAGATTGTATTTATAACTATTGAAAATCCTATATTTAACAATATTGGCCTGGAGGATTTATTCAAATACGCAAGGCTCGCATCCGGAGAAGAGACATCAGAAGACTGGATAGTGATATTTGATGAAATTCAGTATTTGAAAAATTGGGAAGTGCATCTAAAATCTCTTGTTGATAGCTATCGCAGTTGCAAATTTATTGCCTCGGGATCAGCTGCTGCGGCACTTAAACTCAAAAGTACCGAGAGTGGCGCCGGTCGATTCACCGATTTTATGCTGCCTCCATTAACCTTTCACGAATACATTAGTTTGAAAAAGCTCGACCAGATCATGATTCCTTCCACTATTCAGTGGAATGAAACCATCCCTTCATTTTTTTCTACGACACATATCACAGAATTAAACAAACACTTTCATGATTATATAAATTTTGGTGGCTATCCTGAAGTTATCTTTTCGCAAAAAATTCAATCCAATCCCGGAAGATACATACGTCAGGATATTGTAGATAAGGTTCTTTTACGTGATTTGCCCAGTTTGTATGGAATTCGGGATGTGCAGGAGTTAAATTCCTTTTTTACAACAATTGCATATAACACTGCAAACGAATTTTCATATGAACGATTAAGCACACAATCAGGTATCCAAAAGGGTTTAACTAAAAAGTACATTGATTACCTCGAAGCCGCGTTTTTAATCAAACACATTAAGCGGGTTGATCAGGCAGGTAAAAAGCTAAAAAGGGAAAATTTCTTCAAACTTTATCTTACAAATCCATCGCTTAGGAGTGCATTGTTTTCTCCCATTTCTCAAACCGACGATCTTATCGGAAACCTGGTAGAAACTGCCATATATTCACAATGGATGCATCGCGAGTGGTTTACTCCATGGTATGCCAGATGGAACAATGGAGAAGTAGATATGGTGGGCATCAGCGAAAAAACATTGAAACCAACCTGGGCGCTGGAAATAAAATGGTCCAATAAGTTTTTTGAAAAACCTTATGAACTTAAAAGCCTTATTAAATTTTGCAAAATGAGTAACCTTGAAAGGGCATTGGTAACAACCATCGACAAAGAAGGAATCAGGGAAGTGGATGGCATTCTTATCCAATTTGTGCCGGCTGCTACCTACGCATATACCATCGGTAGAAATACACTGAACAGGAAGACAACCAGGGAATAGTTTGCACTATTAAAGTTCCGAAATCATTTAAGTACATCTTTTGGTGGAAATATGTAATGATCTTGTACTTTTAAGGTATAGACTGAAATTGTTACATTGCTAATCAATCTTCAGCAACTCCCTAACCCGCTGTTCATCCACTAAGAGTTGTTGCTTCAGTTCGTTTAAATCTGCGAATTTTCTTTCATCCCTTATCCGGTCAATAAAAAACAGCGTCACCTCTTTCCCGTAAATATCCCGGTCGAAATCAAATATATGCACCTCCGTTATCACCTTGTCCGAGCCCACCGTAGGCCGGTTTCCGATGTTTCCCATCCCGTTATAAAGTTGGCCGTCAATCTCTACCCGGCAGGCATACACACCACCTGCAGCAATCAGCTTAAAATGATCCTCCACATCGATGTTGGCCGTTTTAAACCCGATCGTTCTGCCCAGTTTATTGCCGTTGGCCACCACACCCGTAATGCTGTATTCATACCCCAGCATCCGGTTTGCCAGGGTCACATTTCCTTCTGCCAGCGCCTTTCTGATTTTCGTTGAACTCACAGCCTGATCTTTCACAAACTGCGCTGCGATCTCTTCCACATCAAATCCGTGTTTTTCACCCAGTCCTCTCAACTGCGAATAACTCCCTTCACGGTTTTTCCCGAAATGATGATCATAACCCACGATCAGCTTTTTCGCCCCTATGCGGTCCACAATATAATCCTTCACAAATACCTCCGAAGGCGTTTTCGAAAATTCAAGGGTAAATGGGATCACAATCATGTGGTCGATCCCGAAATGGTCAAGCAATTCAAACTTCCGCTTCTGCGTCGAAATAAACCGCAGCTCCCCTTTGTTGTTGTTGAGCACCTGCCGGGGGTGCGGGTCAAAAGTGATCAGCACCGTCTCGCCCCCGTGTTCCCTTGCCATTTCACGCATCCGGCCAATGATCTTCTGATGACCGATATGCAGCCCGTCAAACGTTCCCACCGTCACCACCGGGTAAGGGCACCCGCCAAAATCATTGATATCTTTATACGTCCTCAAACTTTTTATTCTTTCTCGTTTGCAGTAAAATTCCTATTTTTACCTCTCCAATAACACAAAAGGGTGCAAAAATAACAAAATCAATCAATAGCTTTTTATCATGACCGGAGCCTCGAAACTTATAAACTGCATGCCGGCTGCTTTGTTCAGTCTGCTGTTTTTAACCATTCTGAATTTTCAAGCAATAGCACAGGTGTACGATGATTTTTCGGACGGTAATTTTACTGCCAACCCCGAATGGACCGGCGATACAGCCGATTTTAAGATCAGCAACAGCAGCGCCATCCCGGCTGAAATGAAACCCGGATTGCAGCTTAATGCGGAAGAGTCGGGTATCTCATCGCTGGTGGTTGAAAATTCGATGATCAACAATACCGAATGGCGTTTTTGGGTGAAACTTTCATTCAACACTTCGGCCAACAATTTTGCACGCATTTATCTCACTTCCGATCAGGAAGATTTAAGTGGAACTCTTTCAGGTTATTATGTACAAATCGGTGGATCTAACGATAGCATTGGTTTGTACCGTCAGGAAGGAGATACCGGTTTTCTTGTTTGCCAGGGTGAAAATATCTTTACCGGAAATACTACCAATGCCATCCGATTGAAAATTACACGGGATGAATCCGGGAACTGGCAAATGTTTGCCGATCCGGATGGTGGTTTCAATTTCCAACCGGAAGGTTCGGGAATGGATGGTACCATCACGTCAACCGGGTACTTCGGTTTATATTGCAGGTACACATCCAGCAATGCCACAAAATTTTACTTCGACGATTTTTATGTAAGTGAATTGAATGCCGATACCATTCCGCCGGAGGTTGTTTCGGTTTCGGTGGAAAGTGCAAACACACTATCGGTTCATTTCAGTGAACCCGTTGAGCAAATTGGTGCAGAGAACCCGGGAAATTACGTGGTCCAGCCCGGATCTGTAACGCCATCATCGGCAATGAGGGATGGTACAGCCCTTTCGAAAGTTCATCTTGAATTTGAAGATGATTTTGCACCCGGTGTGAACTATTCAGTTTTAATTTCAGCTATCGGAGATTTAAGTGGGAATTTTCTTGAGCAGGATTCCGCTACTTTTTATATCTCCGAATTAACAGGTGTAGACCCTTTTTCAATTGTGATCAATGAGATCATGGCAGATGTTGATCCTGAGCCCATTGGTTTACCGGTTGCCGATTACCTTGAATTGTATAATTCAAATCCCTATCCCGTGAACCTTGAAGGCTTTACCCTCAAACCCAGGGAATCTGCCGATCCAATTGCTTTTCCTTCAGCAGTGATCTTGCCCGATAGTTTTCTGATCGTCACCCTTCCGGCGGATACCCAATTTTTTGCCTCCTTTGGACCGGTGGTGGGGTTACCGGGTTTTTCGTTGAACAATGAAGGAGTGAGCGCATTACGAAACCCTGATGGAAGCCTGGTGCATGCCATTGGTTATCAGAAATCATGGTACAAGGATGATGAAAAAGAGGATGGAGGTTGGGCGCTCGAACAGATAGATCCGCTGAATCCCTGCACAGGGGGCGATAACTGGAGTGCTTCGAACCATGAATCGGGTGGCACCCCCGGTGAAAGAAATTCGGTTGATGCGCAGAACATATTTGCTCCCACGATTGAATCTGTTGTTGCTATTTCGCAAAATATGACCGAAATTTCGTTTTCTCAAATCATGGATAGTGTTCCGATGATGATGCCCGGAATTTTCGAAGTGGATGGAGGAATTGGATTCCCTGCATCGGTTAACCTGGAATCTCCGTTTTTTACAAAGGCTTACCTTTCATTCGATCAGCCTTTTGTTGAAAACCAGGTGTACACCATGACTTTGGCCGATACCGTTTATGGTTGCTCAGGAAGTTTTATTGCACCCGGAAAACAATTCGAATTTGTATTGCCTGTGGAAGCTGAGCCTTTCGAAATAGTCTTCAACGAGGTGATGCCAGATCCCGACCCACCGGTGGAACTGCCCCAATATGAATACATCGAGGTTTTTAATACAACCGTTGATTACAAAGGTATCCGCGGATGGATGCTGCAAGTGGGTGAGACAGTTAAACCCATTCCGGATGCAGTGATAGACCCGCACGGATACCTGATATTTACCGATTCGGAGGTAGAACAACTATTTGGTTTGTTTGGCCCGGCCGTTGGATTTTCCAGTCTGGGTTTGTCAAACTCAGGTACTACACTCAAATTGTTGAATTCGGAAGGTTTGCTGATGTCGGTGCTTGCGTATGAGCCTTCGTGGTATATGGATGGAGAAAAGGCGGAAGGCGGTTATTCGCTGGAGCAGATCGATCCGTTCAATCCCTGTGCCGGTGAGGAAAACTGGTCGGAAACGCTTTCTGAAAAAGGAGGTACGCCCGGTACCCTTAATTCTGTTGATGCGGAAAACGAGGTATTACCTTCGATCGACCACATCATTGCGCTGGATCCACAAACTTTTGAAGTTTATTTTAGCCAGGTGATGAATCGTTCCACACTCACCAATCCTGCCTCATATACTGTTGATCATACTGTCGGGAACCCGGTTTCGGTAACAATTACAGATTCTACGTACCGAAAGGTCAGACTTATGTTTGGTGTTCAATTGCTTAAAGGAGAGGTTTATCTAATGACTTTCCCGAATACCATTTTAAACTGCAATGGCAATCCGGTTTCTCAAAACTTAACCGTTCCTTTTGGCATTCACGAAAACCCGAAAAGAGCGGATGTGGTGATCAATGAAGTGTTGTTCAACCCGGCAGGGGAGGGAGTTGATTTTGTTGAAATATACAACCGTTCGGAAAAGATC
>JAGQVF010000039.1:0-891 GCA_020438135.1 Bacteroidales bacterium
CCCACTCCGATCGGGATCAGCAGCAATGGTTCATAATCGTAACGGATCGCCAGGAAAATAAAAAACAATCCCACCACGATCATGATGATATGTCCCCAGGTGGCATTGGCAAATCCGGTATAACTGAAAAACCTCTGAATGCCTTTCATGGGATCAGAATGATGATCGGCAGGAGGAACCTGCTGCTCCACTTGTGTCTGTTCGGTTTGTGGTGATTTTTGAGTGCCCGTTTCATCGGCATGGATCCAACCTGACAGAATGGTCAATATCGCCAAAATTCCAAAAACCGTTAGCGCTTTTCTGAGGGAGATCTTCATGATAATTCGATTAATACGTCACCTTCCAGAACACTGTCGCCCGGCTGAACCTTGATGGCTGCAACGCTTCCATCCTTTTCCGCCAGGATGCTGTTCTCCATTTTCATCGCTTCGTAAATCAACAGTTTATCGCCTTTTTTCACCTCATCACCTGTGCGAACCAATACCTGCATGATATTGCCAGGCAGGGGGGCCTTGATCTGGAAAGAACCGATGCTTTTTTTGATCTTCGTTTCGCTGCGACGTGGGGCCGGCACCTCCTGACGAACCAGAACCGGCGTTTTAGGTTGTGCCACCTGCTTGTGAACTTCCACTTCGTAACAGGTTCCGTTCACCTCCACTTTGGCGATGTTGTCCTCAAATTTGTGGACCTCCACATCGTAATCGTTTCCCCGAATGGTGAATTTAAATTTCTTCATGGGTTTTATTTCATTTTAAAGTAATCGTTGACATTATAAATTTTTGAGCTCCAGGGCGTGTATGACCGCTGTACTTTTTTGATGGTCAGCGTATGGCTTTCTTCGTCGTGTTCGTTCAGAAACATGTACAGAGCCATGCTGATGGCGGCATTTTC
>JAGQVF010000039.1:957-1537 GCA_020438135.1 Bacteroidales bacterium
CGTTGCCTGATTTTCAGATTGATCAGCTTGGGAATGTTGTTATACACAAAATACATGACCACCAGGGCAAAAAACACCGTGAGGTATCCCACCACCGCCAGCACAATACTGAATTCCGTTATGGCTGAAAAGTCAAATGTTATTTCTGCAATCATCTTTATAATTTTTAAAGCGGAATGTTGCTGTGTTTTTTAACCGGATTTTTATCTTTTTTTGTAGCCAGTGTGCTCAATGCCCGGATGATCCTGAAACGGGTATTCCGCGGTTCGATCACATCATCGATGTAGCCGTAGCGTGCCGCTTCATAAGGATTGGCAAACTTGTTCCGGTATTCTTCTTCCTTATCAGCCAGATATTTTGCACGCTCTTTCAGATCTTCAATTTTGGCAATATTTTTCCCTTCCAAAACCTCAATGGCTCCTTTGGGTCCCATCACGGCGATCTCAGCCGTCGGCCATGCATAGTTGATATCGCCCCGCAATTGTTTCGAACCCATTACATCATGAGCTCCGCCATACGATTTTCTGAGGGTAATCGTAACTTTCGGAACCGTAGCTTCACCGTAGGCAAACATCAGTTT
>JAGQVF010000333.1:0-1559 GCA_020438135.1 Bacteroidales bacterium
GAACCTGAGGGCGATTCGAAGGAGACTTCATTTTCTTTCGACATTACGAAGGAAATGACGCCCAATGTGTACGTAAACATAACCTACATTCAACCCCATGCCGGTACAGCCAATGATTTGCCGATCAGGCTGTACGGCGTTCAACCGGTGATGGTTGAAGATCCGCAGACCAAACTGCAACCGGTGATCGATATGCCGGATGTGCTGAAACCTGAAAAACCATTCACGATTAAAATTTCGGAAAAAAATAACCATCCCATGACCTATACCCTTGCCGTGGTGGATGATGGCTTGCTCGATCTTACGCGCTTTAAAACACCCGATCCGTGGTCTGACTTTTACACAAAAGAGGCACTGGGTGTGAAAACCTGGGATATGTACGACCTTGTGCTTGGCGCGTATGGCGGCAAACTCGAACAATTATTTGCCATCGGTGGTGATGATGCTGAATTAAAGAAGTCGGAAGCCAAAGCCAATCGTTTTAAACCTGTGGTGATGTTTCTCGGACCTTTTGAGCTGAAAAAAGGATCAAACGAACACACCTTACAGATGCCGAGGTACGTCGGTTCGGTGCGCACAATGGTGATTGCCGGACATGAGGGAGCATATGGATTTGAAGATAAAACAACGCCGGTAAAAAATCCATTGATGTTGCTCGGAACCTTGCCCAGGGTGCTTGGTCCGGGTGAGTCGGTGAAACTGCCGGTGACCGTTTTTGCTATGGATGAAAAAGTCCGGGAGGTGAAAGTATCTGTCAAAACCAATGAAATGCTGATTCCTGCCGGTTCTGCTGATATGGATTTGAAATTTAGCTCACCGGGAGAAGAAGTGGTCTATTTTGATTTAACAGTTCCTGAAAAAACGGGTGTCGGTAAAGTTGAGATCGTTGCTGAATCCGGCAAGGAGAAAGCTGCCTGGGATATCGAGATCCAGGTGCGAAACCCAAATCCACCGGTCAAACGATTCTATGAAACCATCATTCAACCGGGTGCAGAGTGGGAGCAGATGTACGAACCGGTTGGAATTGAGGGAACAAATTCAGGATTACTGGAGATTTCAAATATTCCACCGATCGATTTTGGCAAACGTTTAAAATACCTCGTCAGGTATCCTTATGGCTGTGCAGAACAGACAACCTCTTCCGCTTTTCCACAGCTATTCCTGGAAGAGGTGATGGAGCTCGATCCGCGGATGGTGGCCAGAATTCACCTCAATGTAGAGGAAGCCATTCAGCGCTTATATTTTATGCAACATAGCAATGGAGGATTCAAATACTGGCCGTCGGCGGTAACTGCAAACGATTGGGCCAGCAGTTATGCCGGTCATTTTATGCTGGTAGCGGAATCCAAAGGATATGAATTGCCGGCAGGTTTCAAAGACCGGTGGGTGAAATACCAGAAAGATGCAGCCCGCAGTTGGGTCTATTACCAGAAAGATTTTCCGCAGTATTATTATACCTACCATTTGCAGCAGGCGTATCGGTTATATACCCTGGCACTTGCCGGTGAACCCGACCTGAGCAGCATGAACCGTTTCAGGGAACAAAAAGGTTTATCTTC
>JAGQVF010000333.1:1638-5680 GCA_020438135.1 Bacteroidales bacterium
AATTACGAAGTAAATAATTATGACCGGATGAACAGGACTTTCGGTTCGTCGACCAGAGACAAGGCAATGATCCTTGAAACCCTTGTGATCATGAATGAAAAGGAGAAGGCGACGCCACTGGTTATCGAACTTTCAAAAGCAATGAGCAGCAATTCGTGGTATAGCACACAATCCACGGCTTATGCATTGATCGCTTTGACCCGGTATGCCGGAGAAAATAGTTTGTCTGGCAATGAGATGTTTTTTAATTACACCTTATCAGGGAAGGATAAAAAGGAAAAGCGGACGCAATTGCCATTGTTCCGGGAAGATATTGAGATTGCAGATGCGAAACCCGGGTCAGTGCAAATTAGCAACAGGGGAGATGCTGTTTTATATGCACGCATCATGCTGGAAGGAACGCCTTTGGCCGGTGCCGAATCGGCTGAAAGCAGCAAGTTAAAGATCGGGGTGACTTATAAAACCCTTGCCGGCAAAAAGTTAGATCCGACAAGGATTGCCCAGGGAACAGACTTCCTGGCAGAAGTGAAGGTCACCAATCCCGGTATTTACGGATATTACTCGAACATGGCCCTGGCGCAGATTTTCCCTTCGGGCTGGGAGATCATCAATACCCGGTTGGCAGGTTTTTCAACGGTACATGAAGAATCAAGTCCGCAATACCGGGATATTCGGGATGATCGGGTATATACCCATTTTGGCATCAGCGGAAATTATACGAATACATACGTGGTGATGCTGAATGCAGCCTATCGCGGAAAATTTTACCTACCCGCAGTAAGTTGCGAAGCGATGTACGACAATTCGATCTATGCCCGCGAAGCCGGTATGTGGGTGGAGGTAGTGAAGCCGGGAGAGGAAGATGAATATCCAAAATAATAAATCCAATTATCCCGGATCAAATGGCAAACACAATTTTAAATATAGTAAAGAAAAAAAGGCTCTTGCGATCAATAGGACTGATATTGAGTTTGCTGGCAATAGCTTTCTGGTTTTGTTTGCCTGAACCTTTGTTCGATGATCCTTATTCCACTGTGATCGAAGACAGGAAAGGGAAGTTGCTCGGTGCAAAGATAGCTGAAGACGGGCAGTGGCGGTTTCCTTACCGGGATACGGTTCCTGATAAATTTGCCAAAAGCATCGTTCTGTTTGAGGACCGCTATTTTTTCTGGCATCCCGGCATCAATCCCGTTTCATTGTTTCGTGCAGCAATTCAGAACGCCAAAGAAGGCGAGATCGTGAGTGGTGGTAGTACGTTGAGCATGCAGGTAATCCGATTGTCCCGGAAAGGAAAACCCAGAACGATCAGGGAGAAGATGGTAGAGATTGTGTTGGCTCTTCGCCTTGAACTGCGATATTCAAAGGATGAAATTTTGGCTTTATATGCTGCACATGCTCCTTTCGGCGGCAATGTGGTTGGACTGGAAGCTGCGGCCTGGCGGTATTATGGTCGTCCGCCCGATCAGCTTTCCTGGGCTGAAGCTGCTACGATGGCCGTTTTACCCAATGCTCCTTCTCTGATATATCCGGGGAAAAATCATCAGTTGCTTTTGAACAAAAGAGACCGGTTGCTTTCTGATCTGTTTGACGAGGGTTTACTAACAGAAATTGATCTTAGCCTTGCCATCAGTGAGCCGCTTCCCGGCAAACCAATGCCCATCAACCAGGCGGCACCTCACCTGCTTTCAAAATTGTATGCTGAGCGTAAAGGTGCACTTTCGCGGTCAACGCTCGATTACAATATGCAGGCAGAAGTTTCTGACATCATCGGACGTCATCACAAACAACTGAAACAGAACGAGATTCACAATGCTGCTGCGTTGGTGTTAGATGTAGAATCAGGAGAAATTTTGGCATGGGTGGGGAATGTTGTTTCTGCCGGTAAAGACCATGGTTGCGATGTGGACATGGTAACGGCTCCCAGGAGCACCGGAAGCATCCTGAAACCGATACTTTATGCTTCCATGCTGGAGGATGGTTTGCTGCTTCCCAACACATTGGTGCCAGACATACCCACGCAATTCGGTGGGTTCAACCCTGTTAATTTTGATAAACAATATGCCGGGGCTGTTCCTGCTCAAAAGGCACTTTACCGCTCGTTAAATGTTCCTGCTGTCCGGATGCTCCAGGAGTATGGTGTTCCGCGGTTTTATAACAAATTAATAGAGGTGGGAATGTCCACCTTATCGCAGCCTTCTGATCATTACGGTTTGTCGCTGATCCTTGGTGGGGCAGAAACCACCATGTTTGACCTGGCAACCATGTACGGAAGTTTTAGCAGGGTTCTGAATCATTTTTATGAATACAGTGGAAAATATGATGTAGCAGATTTTCATAAACCTATTTATCTTTTGAAGGAAAATGATGCCCCTAAACAATTAACGCTGGCGGACGACGGTAATCTTTCTGCTTCGTCTATATGGTTTGCTTATGAAGCGATGCGCAAGGTAAACAGACCAGAGGAACTGGCAGGTTGGAATGCCTTCGCCTCATCGGGAAAAATCGCCTGGAAAACCGGGACCAGCTTCGGGTTCAGAGATGCATGGGCGGTAGGGACAAACCCCGGATATGTGGTGGTTGTATGGGCCGGAAACGCTGACGGTGAGGGGCGGCCCGGATTGGTCGGAGTGAGCAGCGCCGCACCCATTATGTTTGATATATTTAACATACTACCCGGATGTGGTTGGTTCGATCCCCCTAAAGATGAAATGTCCGATGTGGTTGTATGCCGTAACAGTGGCTATCGTGCCGGAATGTTTTGTTCAGAGACGGATACTTGCCAAATCCCGATGCAGGGATTACATACCGGATCCTGCCCGTATCACCATCAAATTCATCTTGATCCATCAGGCGCATACAGGGTTTCAGCCTCCTGTATTTCCCCGGGCCAGATCGTTCACGTGTCGTGGTTTGTTCTTCCTCCGGTGATGGAGTGGTACTTTCGGAAACAAAATCCGATGTATCAGCCGCTGCCGCCTTTTCTACCGGGATGTTTAGAAAATGCGTCAAATCCAATGGCATTTGTTTATCCAGTCAACACATCGAAACTATTTATACCTGTGAATCTCAATGGAGAGCAGGAAGCGATTGTCCTTGAAATTGCTCATAGTGATCCCGATGCAACTGTGTTTTGGCACCTCGATCAGCGTTTTTTAGGGGAGACGAATCAAAATCATCAAATGGAAATTCAACCTGAAAAAGGGGATCATATCCTCACAATTGTTGATAACCATGGCAACAGCCTAAACAGAAAAATCGAGATTATCAGCAAAGACATGGCTTCCGGAGGTTTTTGACAATTGTTAGTTCCTGTTAATGCAGTATAGTCTGTTTTTGTGGATCAGGAATGCAAATGGTCAAAGGTTCCAGGTGGTTATTAACAAAATGTTAATAAACCCTGTTCATAGACTGTGAATTTCAAAATATTTTTTTTCTTGACTTGGGGGTATCGTTTGAGCTACTTTTGTTTCACCAGGCGAGAGATAAAAGATTTAGCCCGGATCGTCAGGGACAAAAGAAAGGAGCGCCGGCAACGGCAAACTGAATAAGTTGTCCGGGAATTTGAAAGAGCAGGCATTAGGTTGCCAATCATTCAAAAACCCACCTTGAAATCAGGTAGTTCGTAAAGCAGGATCTGCAAAGATCTTGTGGAGATGATTCAGACTTGCAGGTGTAACGTTCTTCGGAACTGAACCCTTGCCTGTCAGCTTGAACAGGTCAGTGTATCGTCCCTTCATCCGGCAACGGATTAAAACGATACAGAACTGAAACCGGAATCCACACGGAAACCGGAAACAGTGAACGACCAGGCTGCGGATCAGCAAAGTGAAGCTGTCAAAAGCATCACGGAACTTTTCCAGGCTCCGGAAACGAATCAACGCAAGGCGATTCACGGAAAGAGCAAATCACAATAACCGTAACCTGGCGCTCTCAAGCCACTACGGTGATTGAAGAGTGAACGGGAGTCAAATCGGCCAGATTCGACTCCCGTTTGGTTTTTATAACGGTTGTTAAATTTGTTGAAGTGGTTAAACTGGTTGAA
>JAGQVF010000002.1 GCA_020438135.1 Bacteroidales bacterium
GGATCGCTCCTGCTGATCTGCACCGACGGGGGATTCTTTTACAGCACCGATGTGGGGGAAAGCTGGACAGAAGCCATCGAAGGTGAAAAATTCAATAGCATGATCATTTCGATGCAGCCGGGTGCATTTGCGGTGTATATAGTTGGTGAAAATGCGTGGTATACCTATGATCTCGAAAACTTTGATCAACTAAACCTGGCCGGCCTTCAGGGAGAAATTACCAGCATCGCTCTTAATTCAACCCATGCATTTCTGGGAACTTCCCTTTCGGGAAAAGATGGACAAAAAAGCGGCGGAATTTTCAGGAAACCACTCGACCAACTGATCACCTCCGTTGAATCATATGCTGCTAATGCCGCCTTGGATGATGCTGAACCGGTTTATCCCAATCCATGCCGCACGTCTGTTCACCTACCCTACACACTTCATTCACCATGTTCCGTAAAAATTGAAGTTACTGACAACGCCGGCAGGGTTGTCGTGAGCCGGGAAGAAGGTTTGAAACAAGCCGGAAGAAATCTATCGACATTGTCTGTAGATTATTTACAGCAAGGGATATATTTCTGTTCAATTTACGTGAACGGGATGAAGACACATACCAAAAAACTTGTTAAAGTCAATTGATCCTTGTAATTCTTTCAGGTTGATTGTCTCACTCCGGAAAAATACTCCGGACGCAAACCACCTTCTGTTCAGAGGGTGGTTTTGTTTTATCCGCAAATAGAAATAAAATACAACCTTGTTTCAGATTTTTATCAAAAGATGCAGTTTTAATGTCCAGGTTGTTTATTTTTACCTTCAAATCAAATTACCCGGGTGTGAACAATATTTTCAGAATTGGAATTTCTGTTTCGCTGCTTCTGCTGATTCCCCGAATAATTCTTGCAGAATGCGATTCAACCTTTCTTGGAAATGACCTTTTCGTTTGTGAGGGAGAATCTGTTATCCTGGATGCGGGTGACGGATATTTCTCATACTTGTGGAGTAACGGCAGCACCGGGCAAACAATAACCGTGAGTGAAGCGGGAACGTTTTGGTGTACTGTCACCTATGTTGATTCGGCCAACAACGTGATTAACGGGAATTTTTCCCTTGGTAATTACGGATTTGGCAGCGATTACAACTACAATCCAACCAGCGTTTATTCAGAAGGCACTTACGCCATTACAACCAATCCGCTGCTTGTTCATCCCGATTTTGCAAATTGTGGTGACCATACGAGCGGCAACGGGCAGATGATGGTGGTGAACGGGGCTCCCTATCCCAATCAAAATGTTTGGTTCGAAACCCTGCCAGTTAATCCCAATACCGACTACCATTATTCGGGCTGGTTCATGTCGGTTCATCCGGATAACCCGGCTGTTCTTGAGCTTTCCATCAACGGAACACCCATTCAGGAAGTGAATTTATCCGGATCTACCTGTAATTGGCAGAATTTTTATAACATCTGGAATTCCGGCAGCAATACTTCTATCTCGCTACAGATCGTAAACCAGAATACCATCATGAGCGGAAACGACTTTGCCATCGATGATATCAACCTTTTCGAAGCATGTATTATTACCGATTCAATCAGTGTGACCTTTGTTCCCGACCCGGAAGTTAACCTTGGGCCTGATACCACTTTTTGCGATGGTGATTCGCTGATGCTGATTGCCGGATTTTTTCAGACCATTACATGGCAGGACGGTTCGAATTATCCTTATTTATATGTTACGGAATCTGGCGAGTACTGGGTTTCAGTAGCAAATGAGTATGGATGTACTAACAGTGATACGGTTTTAATTACAGTTACTCCCCTTCCTGATATTACCCTCGGAAACGACACTACGCTTTGTGAAGGCGAAACACTGATACTCATTCCGGGTAATGGATATAGCAGTTACCTGTGGCAGGACAATTCAACTTCATCTACTTTCGTGGTTACCGGTCCCGGAACTTATTGGGTTACGGTTTCGAATGATGAAGCGTGCGCAGTTACCGATACAATCCACGTAACTTATGATTCATATCCACAAATTGAACTCGGGGAAGACATTTCTGCCTGCGAGGGTGAACCTGTGGTATTGACGCCCGGTTCGGGATTTTTAAGCTATCTGTGGCAGGATGGTAGCACGGGTCCAAATTATACAGTTCTCCAGAATGGTTTATTTTGGGTAACCGTTTCCAATCAGTGCGAGGAAGCCACCGACTCTGTTTATGTAACATTCAATCCCATTCCGGAACCTTACCTGGGTGAAGATACCGTGATCTGTGAAGGAGAGATGATCACCCTTCAAACTTCCGGATTATTTGCCGGTTATCTGTGGCAGGATAATTCAACGCTTCCTTTTTATGATGTTTCCAACACGGGTATATATAGTGTTGAAGTTACCAATATTTTCGGATGCAGCAATTCTGATGAGATACAGGTGGATGTAAGTTCACCGGAAGTAGATTTGGGAGACAACATACAAACCTGTGAAGGCGATACGGTTTGGCTGAATGCCGGTTCGGATTTCCCATCCGTGATTTGGCAGGATGGCTTCAATGAACCTGTTTATACGGTTACCGGTGAGGGAACCTATTCCGTAATTGTAACGGATCAGCACAATTGCTCTGCACAGGACATGGTTGTGGTTGATTACATACTGGCTCCGCTGGCTCAATTGGGTCCCGATCAGGAACTTTGCGATGGCGACACGTTGATCCTGACGGCACCTGACGGCCCATTTTTCTATTACTGGAACGGTATTCCAGGAGGGCAGCAGTTGATCGTAACCGGCGAAGGCTCTTACACGCTTTCAGTGGTTAACCAATGCGACAGTGTTTCGGACGAAATAGAGATACAAATTGAAACCATCGAACCGGTCGACCTGGGAGATGATCAACTGGCCAACCCGGGTGAAATTGTGACATTAAATGCCGGAACAGGCTACGAAACTTTCCTTTGGCAGGATGGATTCCAGGGACCCATTTATGAAATAACCGCAAACAGCCAGGGCGGAGTAGATGGAATGTATTGGGTTGAAGTGGTTAACGGACCCTGCAAAAGTACCGATTCCGTCAGGGTTGAATTTTTTGAAGTGTGGGTGCCGGAAATTATTACACCCAACGGAGACAATCTGAACGAACTGTTTATTCCTGATCCTGAAAAGTGGCATGGGATCAGCGAAAACCACATGACCGTTTTTAATCGCTGGGGTGAGGTAGTTTGGGAATCTGCGGATTTTGAACATGGCTGGGACGGCAAAAGAAACGGCAAGGTAGTGGCCGATGGAACGTATTACTGGATTTTAGAGGTTACCTATAGTGACCAAAATTTACATAAGGTTCTCAAAGGGTTTCTTACTGTGTTGGGTGCGGAATAACCTGTTGAATATCAATTCAGTTTCTCAGAATTATCCCTCAACCCGCCCTCGTTTCTGCCAGGGGATGAATGGGTATACACGATGACCAATACGGGAATATTAGATGATCAAACCTAATCACATTACAAAAGGTGGT
>JAGQVF010000334.1 GCA_020438135.1 Bacteroidales bacterium
TAACAGCCAAAAGTATAGATTTAAAAATCATTTCCAAACCTCTTTTTTGAAATTTTATCCCTACTTTTAAGCCACTCATTAATTGTTGTCAAAATCAGGATATTCCATGCTTAATAAAGGTTTTTACCTCTTTTTTAGTTTACTCCTTTTTACATTTAACAATGTAATTGCACAGGATCAAATCTTCCGGGTCATGTTTTACAATGCAGAAAACCTTTTCGATACCAAAGATGACACCTTGAAAAATGATGAAGAATTTTTACCGGAAGGTGACCGGCATTGGGACAATCACAAATTTTATAAAAAGCTGAACAACACCGCCAAAGTGATCATCAGTGTGGGCGGGTGGCAGGCGCCTGCAATTGTGGGATTGTGCGAAATTGAAAACCGTTATGTACTTAATCAACTGGTTTATGAAACGCCGCTGAAAAACTTCGGCTATTCCATTATTCACAGGGAATCGCCTGACTGGCGTGGGATTGATGTGGCGATGCTTTACCGGAAAGAACTATTTAAACCAGATACCTTTTTTACCATCCCGGTTCACTTCCCTTTTGATACGAATTCAGCCACGCGGGATATTTTGTATGTGAAGGGCAGGTTGGATGACGATACCATTCACTTTTTTATAAATCACTGGCCTTCGCGCTACGGTGGTTACCTCAATTCCAAACCGAAGCGGGAGTTTGTGGCGGGATTGGTACGGCATAAGGTTGATTCTCTTTTTGATGAAAATCCGGAAAGCAAAATTTTAATTATGGGTGATTTGAACGATGGCCCAATGGATGAAAGTGTTTCCAATGTATTAAAAGCATTACCCGATCCGGTTGACTCTTGTTGCCAGCTTGTCAATCTGATGGCTACCTATGATAAGGACAAATCTATTGGTACCCTGAAATACCATGAAAACTGGGATGTGTTCGATCAGGTGATCGTGTCGTCAAATTTGTTAAATGAAAAGGATGGGATCAGTATTTCGGAAGGAAAAGCAATGATTTTCCGGCAACCCTTCCTCCTCGAAAAAGATGATCGTTTTATGGGTGAAAAACCTTTTCGGACCTTTAATGGATTTGATTACAACGGCGGTTTTAGTGATCACCTGCCTATTTATGTGGATTTGAAACCGAATACGAATAAGTAAAATTTAGCAGGTGTTAATCAAAGCGAATGGCTTTTACGGGGCTAATCTTGGTAATGATAAAAGAAGGGATGATGAGCATCAGGGTGCAGGCGATCAGGGTGCCAAAATTAATCAGCAAATAGTGTGTTAGGTCCAAATTTACCGGTACTTCCGAAACATAATATGATTCCTGGTTAAGTTTAAATATCCCAAATTTCAACTGAAGCAACGAAAGTCCAATTGCGATGGCATTTCCCCAGATCATTCCTCTTCCAATGATGTAAACGGCATTGTAAATAAAAACCTTTCGGATGCTGCTGTTTTTGGTGCCAAGTGCCTTGAGGGTACCGATCATGTTGGTTTTTTCAAGGATCAGGATCAACAAGGTTGAAATCATGGTTATCCCCGACACCAATACCATTAATATAATGATGATGATCACGTTCATGTCGTGAAGTGATAGCCACTCAAAAATTTGCGGATGCAACTGCCGGATTGTTTGTGCTT
>JAGQVF010000335.1 GCA_020438135.1 Bacteroidales bacterium
GGTCGCAAATGAATCCTCATTTTATCTTCAATTCGCTAAACTCCATTCAAAATTTCATCATCGACAACGACCAGAAAAATGCCAATGTTTACCTGGTGATCTTCTCGAAGCTCATCCGTAAAATTCTTGAGGCAACACGGGTAAATTTCGTTTCGTTGCGTGAGGAGATTGAGACGATAAAATTATACCTCGAACTGGAAAAATTCAGGTTCAGTACAAAGTTCGAATATAATATCGAAATAAGTCCATCGCTGAACATCGATCATATGGCTATACCATCCATGATCATTCAACCTTACCTCGAAAATGCCATATGGCATGGACTTATACCAAAAGGGGGCCCGGGGAAACTCGATCTTGCATTTGATTTAACAGATGTTGGAAATTTACTTGTTTCGATAACCGATAATGGTATCGGACGTGAAAAGGCAGCAGAGATCAATAAAAAAAGAAAATTTCATAAATCGACCGGAATGCGAAATGTTGAGGAGCGGCTCGATCTTCTGAACAGGCTTAACCGTACCAATTCGAGAATTGAAATTATTGATCTGTTTAATAATGACTCAACCCCAGCAGGAACGAGAGTTGAACTTTTTATTGAAGTTTAGGGTTACCTTTTTGCAAAATCTGAAATATATGACTTTATTGATTTCTGTTTACTTTTGTAAAATGAAATTCCATAGCTAATGAGAATTTCGTTTGCAGTGGATCAATTTTAAAAGCTTTTTTCAATCGTCAAGCCCATACGAGAGATGAATGATGAATACAGGTCAATCATAATAGAAAGCGGTATAAAAACAGTTATTGTTGAGGATGAACAACGCAGTCAGGAAACCCTTGTTAAACTCCTCAGGCAATATTGTCCGCAGGTGAAAGTAGTAGGAACCGCCGGTTCTGAAAAAGAAGCCATCAGCCTCATCAACCAAGCACAGCCTGAATTGATTTTTCTTGATATTGCCCTCCCTGATGGTGACGGTTTCAATGTTCTGGAAAATATCGATTACCTCCAATACAAGGTAATTTTTGTAACCGCATATGACAATTATGCAATACGGGCATTTGAATTCTCAGCTCTTCATTATTTGCTGAAACCGATCAGCCATGTTGATCTCCAGGTAGCTGTAAAGAGGTATCAACAGGAAAAAAATAGAGAAAACGATGCATTTTCATCTAAAATTTCCACGCTCAGGGAAAACATTAACAACAACAACCAGAAATTGATGTTGCCAACCCTGCAGGGATTTGAGATCATTGAATTAAATGATATTGTGCGACTCGAAGCCAGCCACAATTATACTACCTGTTTCCTGAAGGATAAAACAAACATTGTGATTTCAAAGCCGCTCATAAACTTTGAATCGGTTTTAACCGATTTGCATTTTGCCCGGGTACACAACAAACATCTTGTGAATCTGAAATATGTAAAGAAATACATGAGAGGTAGCGGAGGCTCTTTAAAAATGGCAGATGATTCAGAAATTGCTGTTTCAAAAGGCCGTAAAGCTGAGTTTATTGAGAAGCTGAATGATTTCGCCCACCATTTATAGAATCCGTTTATACATACAAACAGGTAATTCAGACATCCAACCGGGACAATTATACATTCCAATTTGACCTGGCATAAATAATATATTATACTTGTAACTGATTTCAAGCCCAAAGGAGTCGAAATTAAAAGAGTCGAATTATGTAGTAGCCCGGTCCGCGTAGGTGCCGGGTTTACTTTTTTTAAGTAAAATAATGAAGCCGAGAACATCATCAACATCGAAATTACCAGAGCACAGATTACCAGATTTTGCGCGAATTATTATGAAAATCAACATCCAATCAGACATTCGGAACGGATAATTAAACATCGAAACGGTTCAACTATACATTCCGGGTTGCATCATCCATTTTCACACAGTATTATTGTATCACAATTTTTCTTACCGTAATCAGCATCGACCTGAATTCTCTTGGCCCGGATGAACAACACATCCGGGTATTTTTTTTCTTTTTTTTTTAACTCCCCTCAACTCCTTGCTTATCATAGCATTCCGCACTCTATTTAATATATTACTGAAATATTTTTAGTACTATGTATTGCATAGTACTATTTTTTGTTATACATTTGCCGCATGAATGTTGAAAAAACAAAAGCACAAATGCGGAAAGGAGTCCTGGAATACTGCGTCCTCGCTATTATTTCAGGAAGTGAAGTGTATGCCTCCGATATCATCGACAAGCTAAAAGAAGCAGAAATGATCGTTGTGGAAGGAACCCTTTACCCCTTGCTTACCCGCCTTAAAAATGATAACCTGCTCAGCTATCGCTGGGAAGAATCAAAATCGGGTCCACCCAGAAAATACTATTCTATCACCGAACAGGGTCGCGAACTTCTGACGGAATTACACGAGGGATGGAAGGTTATGGTAGAATCCGTTAACAAACTGGCAGACAATACATATTTAACGAACCAATAAATTAATTTAAACAATGAAAAAAACACTCACTGTAAATCTTGGAGGAATCGTATTTCACATCGATGAAGACGCTTACCAGATTTTGAATGACTACCTGAGGAGCATCAGAAAACATTTTTCCAAAACCGAAGGAAAGGATGAAATCGTTTCAGACATTGAATCACGCATTGCTGAAATGCTGAAAGACCGCATCGGCGACGAACGGCAGGTGATCACCATCGACGATATTGAGGAAGTGATCAGGGTGATCGGATTGCCCGAAGAATTTGGTGAAGCCTTTTCGGAAAGCGATTCATCTCACAGCTCAACCGGAAGCAGCAAAACCAGCAAAAGATTGTACCGCGATCCTGAAAGCTCAGTCCTTGGAGGTGTTTGCGGTGGGCTTGGTGCTTATTTCCATACCGACCCGGTTTGGTTCAGAATTGCATTCGTATTGTTATGCATTCCCGG
>JAGQVF010000336.1 GCA_020438135.1 Bacteroidales bacterium
ATGGCAATTTATGATCTCGTGTATGACCGTACCCTATTCGTTCGTATTCTTTTACACCGGGCCTTACTCCTGAAAATTAAACGTTTGTAACGACCAGCCACCGGCCATTACGCATAATATCCGTTTATCGCCTCCACCGACTGTATCTCAGGAATTGCTTTTTTAACGGCCGTCTCCACACCGTTTTTGAGGGTCATCATGCTGTAAGGACAGGAGCCACAGGCACCCTGAAGTTTTACATTCACGACGTTATCATCGGTGATCTCAACCAGTTTAATGTCGCCTCCATCCTGTTTGAGGTAAGGCCGTATCTGTTCGATCACATTTTCCACTTTGCGGGTCAGTTCTTCTCTTTGTTCCTCTGTCATCTCGGAAAATATTTATTGTTCGGTTATTTGTACAATTTTGGTCGGTTCCAGATGAGCATTGCGGATGGCAACCTGCTGGGCTGTATTTTCAGCGAGTTCTGCAAAAGCTTTACCAACTATCGAATCACCTTCCATCACCACTGGTTTGCCTGTATCACCACCTTCGCGAACACTCTGCACGATCGGTATCTGTCCGATCAAAACCACTTTGGCATCCAGGGCCAGTCTTTTGCCACCACCTTCACCAAAGATAAAATATTTGTTTTCGGGCAATTCTTCCGGTGTGAACCATGCCATGTTCTCCACCAAACCTAAAATCGGCACATTGATATCTTTCTGATTGAACATGGAGAACGCTTTGCGTGCATCAGCAAGGGCCACTTCCTGCGGAGTGGTTACAATAACAGCACCCGTTACGGGCAATGTTTGAACCAGGGTCAGGTGGATATCGCCTGTTCCGGGGGGCAGGTCGACAATAAAATAATCGAGTTCGCCCCAATCGGTATCGTTGATCAATTGGTTGAGGGCATTGGTGGCCATCACACCACGCCAGATCAGGGCTTGTTCGGGTTTCACAAAAAATCCGATCGATAAAATCTTGATCCCGTATTTTTCGATGGGAATGATCTTCGTTTTTCCGTCTACCTCTTTTCCCATCGGTTGGGCACCTTCCAAACCAAACATCAGTGGCATACTTGGTCCGTAAATGTCGGCATCAAGCAATCCTACCTTTGCTCCCGATTGGGCCAGCGCTACTGCAAGGTTGGCAGCTACGGTTGATTTTCCAACCCCACCTTTTCCTGAAGCAACAGCAATGATATTTTTAACACCCTTCAGCAATTGTTCGGTTTCTTTTCTGCGGGTGGAAACCTTCGATTCAAATTTGAGTTCCACTTCGAGGCCGGGGCCGATATGTTTTTGGATCGCCTCGAGGCAATCTGCTTTTAATTGATTTTTGAGCGGACAGGCCGGGGTGGTCAAAACCAGGTCGAAACTGATCTTTTTTCCATCGATCTGAATATTCTGGATCATATTGAGCGAAACAAGATCCTTCTTGAGATCGGGATCGATCACGTGTCCCAGCGCCTGTAGTACTTGTTCTTTTGTTGCCATGTTATATTGAATTAAGCGGTAAAATTAGCTTAATTAATCAAAACGGGTTGATTGACCAATTATTTAATTCATCGTGGAAAATGTTTGGCGGCGTTTAGGAGCATTTTCATGAATTTCAGGAGGGGAAGTTTTTTGCTGTGTTTTAACCACGAAGAGTGCAAAGATTATCACGAATAGCACCAAGCTGCGTCTTTTGTGGGTTCTTCGTGTTCTTTGTGGTTTTCTTTTTTAACCACAAGATGCACTAAGATTTTCACGAAGTTCAAAAGGTTTTGTCATATGTGACCCTGAATAATAGCTGGTATTTTGTGCTCTTAGTTGGTTCTTCGTGTTCTTTGTGATTTTCTTTTTTAACCACAAGGTGCACAATGGTTTACACTAAGTTCACCAGGTTGTGTCCTTTGTGGGTTCTTCGTATTCTTTGTGGTTTTCTTTTTTAACCACAAGGTGCACAATGAAAATGGGTTCATATATTTCAAAGAAAATGAAAATAATTATTGGTTCCCAAACCGGTAGTGACCAATGATCTTAAAAGCAAACAAACAATCCTCAAGCACTTGTCCGGCGCCGATGTTGTGTACGATCATAGGACGTTTTCCATCAGGTGATCTTTCATCGACCACAATACCAATATGCGTGGTTCCTCCACCCAAATTCCAGCAAACAATATCTCCGGGCAAATAGTCGCCTGCTCTTTGGCTGATTGGTTTTGCAGCTCCTCTTCTTTCAAAAAACAACATCAGGTTGGGCACGCGGCGGTGGTCGATGTTTTTATCGGGCTTCATCAAACCCCAAAGGTTTGGGTATTCCTGGAAATTTGCCGCCATATCTTCATGCACCTCTTTTTGTAAATCGATCCCAACCTTTCGGTAAGCCCTGATGATCACATCGGTGCATACGCCTTTGTTTTGTGGCACATCCCCATTTGGGTAAGAAATTGTGAAATACGACGGATCATATTCCACATCCTGATCGGTAAGTTCGATGGCTGCATTTGCTAACCTGACGAAAAAGTCATTCTGACCTTCGGAAACAACCGGGAATAAAAACGCCAATAAGACCAAAATAACGGATGATTTTTCTGCCATCATGTAGTTTGTTGTTTTTGCATACTTTCACGAAGGGCCTTGTATTCCGGTTTGATCACAATAAACAGGTACATCAGCAAAAACACAACTCCTTCCACAATGCTCTCAAATACATTTAATTTCTGCCAACCAAATACAATTGCATAATGAATGATGACTTCGCCCAGCAAAACGGCAATCGATTTTCCGACAATTTTCAGGTAGCTCCTTTCTCCCGTTAGCTTTATGTTGTCAAAATAATAGAGATAAAAATGCAGGAACAGGTAAGCCAAAAGCGTTGATACTGCAGCAGTTTTATATCCAAACTCAGGAATAAAAAGAAAATTTAGCCCCAAATTCAGTGCTGCGGCAAAAGAGAAACCGATGATAACCAACCGGTACTTATTCTGAAATTTAAAGCGGTTATCCCTGAACAGGCAATAGCCGAAAATGTAGGCACTGAAAGCCACCCAGGGAATGATGTCGTATCCTTCGCGGAAATCTTCACCGAAAAATATAACGGTCACCGGCCGGGCAAAGATCGAGACCCAAACTACCAGCGGCAAGATGATCAAAAGGTAATACCTGAAATACACCAAAAAATGACGTTTCACATTTCCAGGCTCATATTCAAGCACTTTCAGCAAAGTGGGATTGATCACCGAAAAAAACACATTGATGATCGCCATCACACTCACCTGGCTGAACATATACACCTGGTTGTAGATCCCCACTTTCGAAACATCAGAATACATCGAAATTACATAGCGGTCGCTGAAAGTGAGCAAAATGATGCTGAGGTTGGTGGCAATGCCCGGAAGTGAAAATTTACCCATTTCGAGCAACATCGATCCCGATAGTTTTGAAAAGCCCAACCTGATATTTTTCATCACGGGAACGATCAAAATCAGCATGATCACAAATTCTGAAAGGATGGAGGCAATCGGTATCGCTTCAATCCTGAAATCGTACACAAAAGCCAGCAAAGCCTGCACTCCGAAACTAAGCACCGCACGAACAGAATGGATGGCATTGTATAATCCCGACCGGTTTTCGAGCCGGAAGATCACCAATATGAATCCGAGTACCTGGTTTTGGAAAGTCTGGATAAAGATCAGAACGATCAGCTTTGTCATTAACGGGTTTTCCTGCAAATACGACCAGGGTGTGATGATCAGGATAAAAACCAGGGTTGCAGCCAGATGTAGCAACAGCAATCCTGAATAAAAGGCATTGAGCCTTCCTTCCTTTTTATATTTAAAATAAAAACGCCAGATGCTGTTCGACATCCATGTGTAAAGGAAAACCGAAAGGATGTTGATCGTGATCAAAATGAGGCTGTACTGCCCGTATTCTTCAGGGGTGAAATAACGGGTGAAGATCGGCGAACGCAGCAAACTGATCACAATCGGGATGGCGGTTCCGAGCAGGTACCAACCCGTGTCTTTGATGATCTGTTGATGTTGATTGACCGGATTATTGCTCACGGAAAGGATTGTTGGTTAGCAATTTCTCAAACCGGATCACGCTCAAAATCACCACCATGCCGTAGCGGGTAAAAATATTGCTTCTTTTATTTTTATCGATTAAAGCAATACATTTTTCAGGATCAAGATATTTTGAATTACTCATTTGCAGCTCGTTGTGGATGGTGTCCCAAATCTCAGGAAATTTTCGCAGTGTTTGCTGGATCGGGTATTGAAATGTCGGATCAGGTGGATTTAACATTTTTGAACGGAGATTGGCAAAGGTAAATTTCGATCTCTTTTTAGGCTGGAAATTTTCACCTGAAACCACAAGTTTGCCGCGCAGTTCAAAAGGCACTTCCTTTAAAATGGACAGATCGTCAGTCAATGCCATCTTCATCAGTGCATTGATGTAAGCTTTTTGATCTTTGAGCAAATTGTACGGAAGTTTGGCCATCAGGTCGATGAAATCGTAATCGTAAAAAGGCATCAGATGGAGAGCGTGCCGGCTTTGGATCTCGTAGATCGACATTAAATATTTGCGATGCCGGTTTTTCAGGGTCCAGTCGAAAAATGCAGAAATAGGATCTCCATCAAATCCAGAAAGAGCGTCTTTGACTTTTTTTAGCACTTCCCCTTTCGGATCAAAGTCTGCTTCCTTCAAAACCAGCTTTGCCTCCTCAGGCGAAAGCATGGTGGCATTGATCTTAAAAATATATTCGGCCAGTTGATCGCTGTCTTTCAGGCCGAAAAGCTGTTCGTTGGCATTCAAGCCGATAAAATACCCATCCGACCCGGTGAGCAGATAATCGATGTTTCGGTATTTTTCTTCGAGTTTTTTAATGCCATACCCCTGGAGGTAATAGGTAAAAAAACCGATTTCCTTTAAAATTTCAGAGATGTTCGATGTGCGGAAAAAATCACGAAAATAGGGATCAAAAATTTCCAAATGGGCCGGCAACTTCAACTTTTCAACCAACTCCCTAACGATTTCCATATCATCGCATTCAGCACTTCCGAAAGTAAAAGTTTTGAGTTGACTCTTTTCGGTTTGCTGCAAAAGCAGTGCAAGCAAATAGCGCGAATCGTATCCGCCGGTCAGGTTCAACCCGATCCGTTTGTTTTCGAACAACCCGGTTTTATACCTTTTAATAATGGTTGCTAAAGTTGAATGGATCGCTTCTTCAGCTTCTTTTTCGGAGAATTCTGCCGGAGTATAAGCAAATTTCCAATATTCTGTTCGTTTGATGGAGGTTTCATCCCCTCCAAAATCAATGGTATACAAGGATGCCGGCTCGATGCAAAAAACATCCTTCGCCAGGGTGTCCTTTCCAGATACAAATCTGAACTGAAGGAATTCAGCCACCGAAATTTCGTCGGTTTTCTGGCTTCCCGCTTTCATCGCTACTTCCCAGAAGTTATCACCAATTAAAATACCTTCTTTGCTCCTGCTGTAAAAGAAATGGTAAAACCCGAACCGGTCGTTCAGAATATGAATAAGGCTTCTGTGTTCGTTGATGATGATCAGCAGAAAAATACCATTCAGATTGGCAGGATCAATGGTCCCTTCATCAATCACCTTTTCGTTGATAAACCGGCAGGCATCCTTATCCAAATACATTTTATTCTCAAAAGAAAAGTATCCCCTGAACAGAAACTGACGGTGACCCTTTTTATAGGTCATCTCCCCGTTTGTGATATTCGGTTTTTTTTGCTGAAACGAAATAAACATGATCTGTTGCCTGTTGAAGCCGGAATTAATTCTTTAGAAAACAAATTTACGACTCTTTTTATTATCCGCTTCACCACAATCCGGTTCTAAGGATTTTAAACCACTGATGATTTCAGGGAAATAATAGATTTGCAAAAGGAAATTTATATGTCGAAAAAGGGTCGCAAAATAACGGTGAAAGGGTTGGTTCAGGGTGTGGGCTTCCGTCCTTTTATTTACCGTATCGCTCACCGGTTCAACCTTTTGGGGTGGGTTGAAAACCGCAACGATGGCGTAATTATCAAGGTGGAAGGAGAAGAAAAAGAACTGGAAGATTTTACGTTAGCCATTCGAAAGGAAGCACCCGTAGCTTCAAACATTCATTCCATCGAATCGACGGAAATTCCGGTTGAGAACT
>JAGQVF010000337.1:0-984 GCA_020438135.1 Bacteroidales bacterium
ATTAACAACGGCGAGTGGATCAATGATGAGACACATCTCAATGGTGTGGATGATCAGCTCATTTATTTGATTGCCGGTAAGGAGATCACCGGGGAATTTCACTTTCATGCCATGTTCACCGACCCTCCGCACCAGTGGAAATGGAACGGAACGGTGCTGGACTCTCCGGATTTCACAGGTGAAACGGGAGATGAATTGATCTGGCAGGTTCCGGTCTCTACTGACTATGAGGGTTGGTTCAAATGTTATGGCGATTCGGATTCTTCCAGAAGAATACTGGTCAAACAGGGCATCATCATCGACCCGGTGGTTCAGCTTCAGGGGCCTTTCAACGGTATTGATATGGATACTGATCTTGCCCATCTAGGATTAATCCCACTGGAACAACCTTTTGATATGCCTCCATGGAATTACGATGGTGATGAGGAAGTGCCATCCATTCCAACGAATATTGTTGACTGGGTTTTGGTAGAACTTCGTGAAACCACCGGAGGTCCCGAAACAGCAGATGAAAGCACCATCATCATGCAACGTGCACTCCTGCTAAGAAATGATGGAAGGGTGGTCGATCCCTGGAATCAAACACCCGAATTGAAATACGATATTGAACTTAATAATAACATCTACATGGTGATCTGGCACAGGAATCACCTGGGTGTGATTTCGGCTACATCGCTTTCAGAAGTCGATTCGCCGGCTTATTATGATTTTTCCGAATCGGCTGACAAAGCTTTTGGAGGAACAGATGCTATGATGGATCTCGGAAATGGCGTTTACGGGATGATGGGCGGCGATGCCGATTACAACCAGCAGATCACAAACCAGGACCGGGCCGGATTCTGGGATCCCAATGTTGGGATGCCTTGTGGTTATGTCTCTTATGATTTCACAATGGATGGCCAGATTGATAACCAGGACAAAAACCAAACCTGGGGAAAAACCCTGGGACATGAAACACAGGTGCCGGAATAGGAAGATGAATGT
>JAGQVF010000337.1:1025-2274 GCA_020438135.1 Bacteroidales bacterium
TGTGTGAGGCATGTCAGAAGTTTGAGGAAAGATGTTTGAAGTAACTTTTTTAAATTAAATCGTTTTAATAAGATAGTAACATCTTCGCAATGGAATAATTCCAAAGCGATACAGGCTGCCCGATCGGCTTTCCGGGCAGCTTTTTTTTCTACCTGTTTATATTTTTACGATATTTGAAAGAATCTTATGAAACACAAAAAAGACTTATTTCTGATAATTATCTTACTGTTAGGACTAATACCCGAAGCACGATCCCAACATTCAACCGGCACTGTAATTTCTGGGGAATGGAAATGTGATTTGAGCTTTAATGATATGATGGGTCCATTTACTACTTTTTTAACTTTTACTGAAATCGGTGATACTGCTTTTATATCACATTCTGCTTTTAATGCCGATATTAGGATATTGGGTCGGACCCGGGCCAAAGTGGCCAGGTTCCTCGGGAAATCTCCCAAAAAAGGAATTTATCTCCATATAGTTAAGGGTAAAATAACCCACGTAAAAAATGTCGATAGCATTCATGGGCAAATCGTGATACCCATGGTTGGAAAGATGGAATTAAAGGGTATAGTTGAAAATAACAAATTTTACTCTTCTATTTTTGACAGCAATGAGGTGATGGGTACGCTAACCGGCACCAGAATTCAATTAGCTGAACCGATTCAGTATAATCACCTGGTACATGCAATTTATGATACAACACGCCGATATCTGTTTAATCCGGCTTACCTTCATCATAACAAATGGAAAAAATTTGAAAAAAAGATCCTTAAACTCTCTCAAAGAGTCAGTGAAGATGTCGAATTTTTCTTCGGTTTTAATATGGCCACTCCTAAATTACCCTTCAGTCATTATAACCTTCTTTTATTTCCAAAGGCACCAACCACTGATCTCGCTGACACCTCCCATTACGTTTTCCTTGAAAAAAAAGATGATCAAACAGCGTATTTAAATATCACTAGTTTTGGTGGTTCGGCCCATGAAATGGATAGTATCTTTCAAATTGTTTTTTCAGGCAACTATAAAAATCTGGTGATTGATTTACGGGAAAATCCCGGTGGTGGATTAAACAGTGCAATTCCTTTCGGACAATACCTGGCTCCGGAAAAACTCGACGCCGGTGTATTCCTGACCAATAAATGGTTTTTAAAACATCCCGGTATTCCCGATCCCGATTCATTATCCGGTATTCCGGAAACAGATGCAAAAACAACAAGCGATTTTATCAACGAGTTAAAAACCACTG
>JAGQVF010000337.1:2364-4583 GCA_020438135.1 Bacteroidales bacterium
GTATGCACTTAAACATTATGGAATTGCTACGATAGTAGGTGAACCAACAGCCGGAGCCATGCTCAGTGCAGCACCTGTTCATGTATCAGGCAAATATTATCTGTTTATGCCAATTGCAGATTATTATACCGCCGATGGAACAAGACTGGATCAACAAGGTGTGGAACCCGATATTTATGTTGAACCGGATAAAGCCCTCCCCTATGTGATGAACAAACTGATTAAAAAGTAGCTCATATGGTTTTTACCAGGTTTCTATTTATTTCGAAATTTGCAAAACCATTCGTTTGCAATGTATGTTAAGTCTATAAACTTTGTTCATTATGCCTTTAAAAAGCGCCGGTATAGTAGCGTATCGGAAATTAAACGGAAGTATTGAATATTTCCTGGTTCACAATGCAGGCCCTTATTGGGAACATAAAGATCTGGATGCCTGGTCGATTCCTAAAGGTCTTTTCGAAGAAGAAAAACCCCTTGATGCGGCCATTCGCGAGTTCAATGAAGAAACAGGGCAGGAAATCGCAGGAGATTTTTTTGAACTCACACCCGTTAAACAACCCAGCGGCAAAGTGATCTATCCATTTGCAGTCGAAGCCAATCCTGATGCTGACAAGGTTGTTAGCAACCTTTTTGAAATGGAATGGCCTCCACGTTCCGGGCAAATTCAGGAATTTCCTGAAGTGGATAAAGGGGGATGGTTTGCCATTGATATGGCTAAAAAGAAGATCATGAAAGGACAAATCCCTATTCTTGAAGAATTATCTGAAATACTGAGGAGCAAATAGTTTCAAAATCCCTACCCGTCATAAACTGACCAAATTCAACCATTTTCTGGCTTCGTCTTTCCGTTTCCTGATTCTACGTTGACATTCCTTTGTGGATAGATTACTTTTAGACAAAATGATCAACTCAACGAAGTATTCACATTCTTAATCCATGCTTATGAAAAAAAATTGCTTTCACTATTCGATGGTAATGATTTTTACCCTGATCCTTAGCCAATCACCCAGTTTCACTTTTGGACAAAATAAATTTGTGTTGGAATCGCTCTACCACAATTTTACTCAGTTTTCTGAAATCTACCAGGGTGAAAGGATCTACCTCCATGTTGACAAAACCCTTTATCAACCCGGAGAAACGATCTGGTTCAGGGCATACCTGCTTCAAAATTCCGACATGAACAACAGTGAACTCAGCGACTTATTTCATGTGGAACTTAAAGATGAACAAGGCACAATCATCAAATCTTTAAAAATGCTTAACAATCCCTCGGGAATGGCGGGAGATATTGCACTTGAGCCCTCTTTGCCCAATGGCCGCTATTTCATTGAGGCATACACCAAATGGCAACTGAATGAAAAAGATGCTGAACCTTTCCGCAAAGAAATTGTGGTCAGGCAAATGGTGAAACCTGCATTTTATTTCAGCCATACCCCCGACAAGGAATTATATTTTCCGGGTGATCTTTACAAAACAAAAATCCGGATCTACGATTCACTCAGAAATCCTGTTAAGATCACCGGTGGATTTGCGGAATTGAAGATGGATAACGAGATCATAAAAACCATCGGGATCACTCCGCAAAGCGAAAACGAAGCTTCAATCAAATTCGGGCTTCCTCCCGGATTATCCGGAATGCAACTTACCCTGGATGTATCGGTTCATCATAAAGAAGGAGTGGAATCTGTACCGCTGCGAATACCATTTACCGGAGCTTCACTTTCAATACGATTTTTTCCTGAAGGTGGAGATCTTGTAAATGACCTGACGGGCAGGGTGGCATTTACAGCTACAACAAACAACCAAATTCCTGTTGATGTTTCGGGATACATTTCAGATAACAAAGGAAACAAGGTTACCGATTTTAATACCTTTCATAAGGGGAATGGGATTTTCAGTTTTACCCCCCACAGAGGGAATAACTATCAGGCAATTGTCACGGAACCTGCTTCCCTCGCCGGATCACATCCATTACCCGAGGCTTTAAAAATGGGATTTACCCTTCAGACAAACAACTCCGGCAAAGGAGAAATAGAATTCACCGTACATTCAACTCATGGGGAAGAAGCAATAATTGTGGGAGTTATGCATGATAAAATCAGGATTTCAAAACCCGTGTCGCTTTCAAAAGGGAAAAACGTCTTCAAACTGCACTGCGACTCATTACCAATGGGTGTCACTCAATTTACTCTGTTTGATCATTTGGGTGTTCCACAGGC
>JAGQVF010000040.1:0-957 GCA_020438135.1 Bacteroidales bacterium
AAAAAAAAAATATCATAAAAAAAATTAAAAAAAAAACCAAATTGACCTTGATTTTATAAAAAAAAAATCGTAATACTTTTTTTACATCACCGGTTTCATTCTTTGTCAAATGGTCCGTAAATAATTAATTTTTAATCCGTTAATTTTGCTTAATCGTTCATAAACAGATTGGGCTTCATTTTTCCGCACACCAAATTTTATCAAACAATTGAGTGCAAACTCCTGCTGAAAGATATTAACATTTGTTTCTTTCATGATGCGCATTACGGCATTCGTTTCAGGATACGCAAATTGAATTTCATATTCTTCTTTTACGGTTTTCGTAACTATTTTGGCATTTGCAAGGGCATCCGCGGTTGCCCCTTTATAAGCATTGATCAATCCCCGTACACCAAGTTTTACTCCACCAAAATACCTGACTACAACTATCAGGACATTGGTCAGGTCGTTTGAGTTTATCTGGCCAAGGATAGGCCGGCCTGCTGTGCCAGAGGGTTCTCCGTCATCATTATACCTGCTTACCGATTTGTCGGGTGCGATCATGTATGCGTAGCAATGATGACGGGCGTCATGATAGGCACCTTTTACTTCAGCAAGCCGCTCTTTAACTTCATCTTCACTTATCACCGGGAATGCAATGGCAATAAATTTACTCCCTCTGTCTTTATAATTTCCTTCAGAACTTCCCGATATTGTTTTGTATCTGTCGTCAAAAAGCATTAAATCAATCAATTATCTCAAAGACCAAACACCAGTTTTGAAGGGTTAAATATATAAAAAACTACAAGTAGGTAGGCTTCTACAGCAATTTATTTTTGTTTTTTTCTGATTTAATCGGTTTTATCTCTGAGCCTGATGACGTTAAAAAAATGGCAACGGAAAAATTCCACTTGCCATTTTACAAAAATTATGTAGTGCTGAATCAGAACCGGTACACATTATACATATATATATATC
>JAGQVF010000040.1:1090-6133 GCA_020438135.1 Bacteroidales bacterium
ATTATCGGCCCAATCACTTCAAATTTCCCCATGGTTTGTAATAATTTGTAAGCAATATTTCCAGCAGTGAGGTAGGGAAAGATCAAAGTATTTGCTTTGCCACCTGCCAGTTTACAAAACGGGAAGTTTTCGTTGATGATCTCTTCAGTCAGGGCAACGTTCACCTGCATTTCACCGTCAACAATCAAATCCGGATACTTTTCATGCAAAATGGCTACTGCTTCTCTTTGTTTCTGAGGAATATTACCATCATTGGAACCGAAATTAGAATATGAAACAAAAGCGATTCGTGGTTTAATTTTAAACTGCTCGATGGCAAATGCAGTCTGTAAAGTGATCTCAACCATCTGGTCAACAGTCGGGTTTTTATTAACGGTACAATCCGCCAGGAAGTAGGGTCCCTCTTTGGTATTGATGATGTACATACCTGAAACGATTTTTGCCCCTTCTTTTTTTCCGATTATTTCGATGGCAGGTCTGAGCGTGTCAGGATAATGTCTGGTTAAACCACTGATCATAGCATCCGCATAACCGGTTTCAACCAACATGGGCGAAAAATAGTTCCGGTGAAGCATCATATCCTGGGCCGATGTGTGTGTTACGCCTTTGCGTTGACGTTTCGACCAGTAGATATCAGCGAACTTATGCCGCATATCCTTTACTTCTTTAGATTTAGGATCGATTATTTCAACCCCTTTCAATTCAAGGTCATTTATTTGTATCAGTTCATTGATATACTCCTCATTACCCAGTAATATCGGTTTAGCAAGGTTTTCATTCATGACGATCTCAGCAGCTTTTAACATTTTGTAGTTTTCTGCTTCTGCAAAAACCACTTTTTTTGGATCGCGTTTAGCTGACATTTTTATTTGCCTGATCAAAGGATTGCTGATGCCCAACCGCTTTCTCAACTCTTCTTTATATTTTGCCCAGTCTTCGATCGGTTTTTGAGCCACTCCCGATTTCATCGCTGCTTCAGCAACTGCAGGGGCAACATGTTCAATCAACCTTGGATCAGTGGGTTTGGGGATTATATAGTCCTTACCAAATTTCAGGTTTGTGGTATGAAAGGCAATATTTACCTCCTCAGGAACAGGCAATTTGGCCAGATCTGCCAGTGCACGCGACGCTGCCAGTTTCATCTCATCGTTAATAATGGTGGCTCTTACATCCATTGCACCTCTAAATATAAATGGAAATCCAAGAACATTGTTGATCTGGTTCGGATAGTCGGAACGGCCGGTAGCCATGATTAAATCACTTCTTACCGAAAGTGCTTCCTCCGGCAGGATTTCAGGAACTGGATTTGCGAGGGCAAATACGATCGGATTTTCGGCCATGGTTTTCAACCACTCCTTTTTTAATGCTCCGGCTACCGATAGCCCAAGAAACATATCGGCTCCCCTGAGTGCATCTTCAAGGGTACGGGCAGTCGTATCGATGACAAACTCTTGCTTGATGGGATTCAGATCAGTACGACCCTTATGCAAAACACCCCGGCTGTCAACCATGGTGATATTTTCGGGTTTCACCCCAAGTTTAATATACAACTTAGTGCAGGATATGGCAGAAGCTCCTGCACCATTAACTACAATTTTAAGTTTACCAATGTCTTTTTTATTGAATTCGAGAGCATTTAACAATCCTGCGGAAGTAATGATCGCTGTTCCGTGCTGATCATCGTGCATCACCGGAATGTCGACGGCTGCCTTTACCCGGTCTTCGATCTCGAAACATTCGGGAGCCTTAATATCCTCCAGATTGATACCTCCAAATGTGGGGGCAATGGCGATTATTGTTTCTACCAGTTTGTCAACATTCTTTTCTTTTATTTCGATATCAAAAACATCGATATCTGCAAATACCTTAAACAATAAACCTTTTCCTTCCATCACCGGTTTACCGGCTTCAGGGCCGATATCTCCCAATCCAAGTACTGCTGTTCCGTTCGAAATAACAGCCACAAGATTTCCTTTCGCTGTGTATTTGTAAACATCTTCAGGATTGTCTTTTATAGCCAGACAGGGATCGGCTACACCTGGTGTGTATGCCAATGATAAATCTCTTTGTGTTGAATAAGGCTTGGTAGGTACCACCTCCAGTTTTCCGGGCCTACCCTGCGCATGATAATTGAAAGCGTCTTTTCTGAACAGGTTATCCATGGGTCAATTTGTTTTGTTGTGAATGAATTAACAAAAACGGCAAATCTAATAAATAGTTGGATGTTATGTCCATATTTTCCGTTCTATTTTTGTAATTCAGATTGTTTACAAATAATTAAAGATTAAACAATTTGGTTCGCAGAAATTTCTATTTTAGCGACCTGTAAAATACAGAATTTACTTAATACAATCAATAGAATGTATTCGTATCTAGAGGGGAAGGTTGTTGAGAAAAATCCTGCGTATGTGGTTTTGGATAATCATGGTATCGGCTATTTGTTAAACATTTCGCTGAATACCTATTCACAAATTAAGGAGCAGGTACAGGTGAAAATATTTACGCATCTGACTATAAAAAACGAAGCTACCACACCGGTTGGATTTGTTATGTATGGATTTGCTGATGAACAGGAAAGAGAATTTTTCAGGCATTTGATATCGGTTTCCGGTGTAGGAAATACTACTGCTTTACTGATTCTTTCTTCGTTTACACCCGAAAAGCTTTACAAAGCCATCACCGATAATAACGTCTCTGCTTTACAATCAGTAAAAGGTATTGGTGCAAAATCTGCACAACGGATCATCATCGATCTAAAAGACAAATTGATCAAAGGCAAAGCACTTACTGAATTTGTAGATTTCACACACAATACAAACAGGGATGAAGCGTTATCTGGATTAATTGTTTTAGGGTTCAACAAAAACAGCGCAGGAAAAGCCCTGGATAAAATACTGGAAAAAGAAGGAACAGAATTAGCAGTTGAAGAATTGATCAAAAAAGCATTGAAAATATTATAAACAAAAACATTTATCATAAGCTGCTTTGAAATACCTTGAATGTGTGGCCAAAGGTTTTCAAAGTTTTTTAGTTATAAGATAAGACTTTTTATTTGGAGCGGTTTGTAAGATATTGCAGTTTGTTGTTGGTTTTTGGTTTTTTAATTGCTGCTACAGCTTCAGGCAAGTTGTGGCAACACTTTAATACTACCGATAACCATCACGTGATTAACAAATTCCTGTACCCACCCGATTCAGTACCCGGTGGAGATACAAGCAATCAACTCCGCACGCCCTATCCCTTCGAAGAAGAAAAATTTCCTTACACCGGCGAAGAAAACAGCAGCCCCATGTTTCTGAAAGTTCCATCGAATATTCAATCGGAGGTTGAATACGATCCAGAAACCGGTATGTATATCCTCCGGCACAAAATGGGCGATATCGATTACCGTCCGCCAACATATATGACACTTGAGGAATACAGAGACTACGAACTGCAAAACTCAGTAGATGAATATTGGATTGAAAGAGCCAAAGCCTCAGGTGTTGGAACCCGAAGCGGAATCATTCCTTCGGTATATATCGGAGGAAAAGCCTTCGACAGGATTTTTGGCGGCCACACCATCGACATACGGCCTTCCGGTTCAGTTGAATTAACTTTCCAGGTGCTTGGAAATTCACGCGATGATCCCACCCTTGACGTCAGGCAACGACGTCAGGTGAACTTCGATTTTCAGGAGAAAATCCAGATGAATGTGATCGCCAAAATTGGCGATAAGATCGAATTTAAAACCAACTACAATACCGAAGCAACGTTTGAATTCGAAAACAAACTCAACCTCAGGTATGAAGGTGATGAAGATGAAATACTACAGCTACTTGAGGCTGGGGATGTAAGTCTGCCGCTAAACAGTTCATTAATTACAGGAAGCCAGAGCCTTTTTGGGATCAAATCAAAAATGAGATTTGGCAAAACCACGGTCACAGCTATCTTCTCAGAACAGGAGAGCGAAACATCAACCATTACGGTACAGGGCGGTGCACAAACAAACGACTTTTTGCTGAAAGCCAATGAATACGAAGAGAACAAACACTTTTTTATCTCTCATTTTTTCAGGGAAAATTACGAAAATGCACTTGAAGAGTTACCCATTGTAAATTCACCGATAAATATTACCAAAATCGAAGTTTGGGTAACCAATATCGGAGCTGCAGTTACTGAAAACAGGAACGTTGTTGCCTTTACTGATGTTGGGGAATTTAACCGGATCTACAGTGATAAATTTAATCCCAACCTGAATTATGTTCCCGCAAACCTCAGGGGAATCCCATCAAATTTCGCAAATAACTTCTTTTCGGTAATTGATACCAACCAGATCCGAAACATAAACAATATCAATACTTATTTAACCGCCAAAGGACTTGTATCAGGAGAAGATTTTGAAAAAATAGAGCTGGCCCGCAAACTCGAGCAAAACGAATTTACATTTAACAGCAAACTTGGATTCATTTCACTGAACACCACCATCAATTCCGATCAGGCACTGGCCGTTGCATTTCAGTACCAGGTAATAGGTTCGGATCAGATATTCCAGGTTGGTGAGTTTTCCGATGAGGGAATCAACGGCTCCAAGGCGCTGGTTGTGAAATTACTGAAGAGCACCTTTGTTAATATTCGAAATCCGATCTGGGACCTGATGATGAAGAATGTTTATTCGTTGCAGGCCTACCAGGTAAACCGTGATGATTTTACCCTCAACATTCTTTATAGTGGTGATGAAGCCGGTGTTCCGACGGGTTATTTCGAGGAAGGGCCTTTTAAAGGACAACCCCTGATCCAGGTATTCAACCTTGACAATCTGAATAAACAAAACAATCCGCCTCCCGATGCCGTATTCGATTTTCTCGATAACGCAGCTACACAGGGTGGTACCATCAATTCATCAAACGGGCGGGTGTTTTTTACAGTGCTGGAACCTTTCGGATCTTACCTCAGGGAAAAGTATGAAGACCTCGGTTATAATGAACTGGCCGACAAGTATTGCTATGATTCACTCTACACGCTTACAAAAACAGGTGCCGAACAGTTTGCAGAAAAAAATAA
>JAGQVF010000040.1:6247-12711 GCA_020438135.1 Bacteroidales bacterium
GAAAATGTAGACTACACTGTGGACTACACCCTCGGAAGGGTTCGGATTATCAATGAGGGTATTCTTAATTCAGGAACTCCGATCAACATTTCGATGGAAAGCAATACCCTGTTCAGCATTCAAACCAAAAGATTGATGGGGATGCATATCGATCATGACATCACGAAGGATTTTCACCTGGGAGCGACGATACTGAACCTTCACGAACGACCACTCACTCAAAAGGTTAATTATGGCGACGACCCGATTTCAAACACCATTTGGGGGGTTGATTATAGCTATCAAACCGAATCGAGGTTTATAACCCGACTGGTGGATAAACTTCCCTTCCTGAGTACATCTGCTCCTTCTAATATTGCCGTCGACGGCGAATTTGCCCATTTTATTCCCGGACACAGCAGGGCAGTCGGTAAAGAGGGGGTTTCTTATATCGACGATTTCGAGGGTACCAAAAGCACCATCGATCTTAAGTATTTTTCAACCTGGTATCTGGCCAGTACTCCACAATCACAAAACGATCTTTTCCCCGAAGGAAACCACAATGATGTAAGCTATGGATATAACAGGGCAAGATTGGCCTGGTATGTAATCGATCCCAGTGTTTTTTACGATCGAAACAGCAACCTGAGGCCTGCCAATGTTGACAATGAAGATCTTTCGAATCACTATGTACGACAGGTACTTGAAAACGAAGTATTTCCGAATCGTGAAATCCCAAACGGGCAGCCCACTAACATCAGCATCCTTAACATAGCCTACTATCCAAAAGAGAGAGGACCATACAATTTCGATGTTCTTCCTTCAACCTATTCGGCAGGTTTAAACAACGACGGGACACTGGCCCAACCCGAAAGTCGCTGGGGAGGTATGATGCGCCAGATTGAAACACCTGACTTTGAGGCCGCCAATATCGAATACATTGAATTCTGGATGATGGATCCCTTTGGCGAAGGATCAGTTAATGACGGAAGTGGTGGTGAACTCCTTATCAACCTTGGTGACATTTCGGAAGATATTTTAAAAGACGGCAGGAAAGCTTACGAACACGGCTTACCCATTAATGATAATCCTCCGCCCGGTGAAGTAGATACCACCAGGTGGGGAAGGGTTCCGAATAAACTCGATCTTGTTCAGTCGTTTTCGAACGAAGCGGGAGCCCGGGCATATCAGGACGTTGGATACGATGGTTTACGTGATGAGGACGAACGAACATTTTTTACAGATCAAAATCCCGACAATACCAGCTCTCAATATATTGATGACATTGCCTCAAATTTTGGAACCAACTCACCGGTTTACCAACAGGCTCTCGATGACCCTTCAGGTGATAACTACCATAATTATCGTGGCGAAGATTATGATAACAACCCCGCCTACAGCAGTATTCTTGAAAAATACAAACTGTATAACGGACCTGACGGAAACTCCCCCGAAAGTTCAGGAGGGCAATACTACGATGGAAATTCGAGGCAACCCAACATGGAAGATATCAATGATGACAACACCCTTAGCGAAGGTGAAAGATATTACCAGTACCGCATTCTTTTGAAACCAAACAAAATGAATGTTGGCGAAAACTATATCACAGATGAACAAACTGCTAATGTAAAACTTGCAAACGGTGATGACGGAACAGTTACCTGGTACCAGTTTAAAGTTCCCGTCAGAAATCCGGATAAGGTGGTAGGAAGCATTTCCGATTTTAAATCAATCCGCTTTATGCGAATGTTCATGAAAGAATTTAAAGAGCCTGTAGTATTGCGATTTGCCACACTGGACCTCGTGCGTGGAGAATGGCGTCGCTACCCGACCAGTGAAGACCTGCTTGCACCGGGTGAATATATTCCCTCCAGTTCTTCCAATTCCACCACTTTTGATATTTCAGCCGTGAATGTGGAAGAGAACCCAAATTATGTGATACCACCGGAAATTGAAAGGGAAATCAACATCGGAACAACCAACCTTACCCGTTTGAATGAGCAATCAATGGTGCTGGATGTTTGTGATCTGGTAGATGGTGATGTTGCTGCAGCTTATAAAACCGCCGATTTTGATTTCAGGCAGTTCAAACGACTAAGGATGTATGTGCATGCGGAGAAAAAACGGGAATCGGATGTACTAAAATACGGTGATTTAACCATTTTTATCAGGATCGGTTCCGACTTTACTCAAAACTACTATGAATATGAGATACCGCTCACCTTTAGTCAAATAGGAAATAATAATCCGGCGGTGGTGTGGCCCGAGTCAAATGAGTTTGATATTGATCTCGAAAGGCTGGTTGAATTTAAACTTGAACGAAATGAGGCGATGCGGGACAATCCTGCGATTTCTCTGAGTTTCCCGTATGTTGGATACGACGGAAGCAATAAAGTAACAGTGCTCGGATCTCCAACCATCAGTGATGTGAAGTCGATGATGATCGGTATCCGCAACCCGAAAAAAACCACCAACACACCTGATGACGATGGTGAAGCCAAATGTGCGGAAATCTGGGTGAATGAACTACGTTTAACCGACTTCAACAAACAAACCGGCTGGGCGGCAACAAGCAGGGTATCGATGAATCTGGCCGATTTTGGAAATCTTACCGTAAGTGGCAGCTACAGTTCTCCCTGGTTTTCATCGATCGACAAAAAGATCACTGAAATCCCGCTTGAAGGTCACAGTCAATTCGATATTGCCACCAATCTTGAGCTTGGCAAATTTTTCCCCGAAAAAACAGGAATCAGAATTCCGATGCACTTCGATTATTCAGAACAAAGGATTCGGCCCAAATACAATCCACTCGATCCCGATCTGCAGCTTGACGATGTGTTGGAATCCATTGATGATCCTTCAGAAAGAGACGAATTAAAAGCCAAGACCATCGATTACACCCAACGAAAAAATATCAACTTTGTGAATGTAAGAAAAGATAAGGTAGGCGCACAAAGTAAAGCATACCCCTGGGATATCGAAAACTTCGATGTTTCCTATTCGTATTCTGAAATTTACCATCGCAATATTGATATTGAATCAGACCTTGAAAGAATTTACAACGGAAGTTTGGGATATGCATATAATGCCAATCCAAAACCCGTAAAACCTTTTGAGAACATAGGGTTTATTTCAAATACTAAAGCACTTCAACTGATAAAAGACTTTAATTTTTATTTTCTTCCAAAGATGTTCTCTTTCAGAACCGACATGAATCGATCCATTGCCGTAACCAAGCTAAGGAATAAAAGTTTTGGAGACGTTCCAACCTTTGAACTAACAGATAAAACCTGGGACTGGAACAGGATCTATGATCTCCGCTTTGACCTGGCATCATCCTTAACTTTAAATTTTAATGCCACAGCCAGCAGTTTTATTGATGAATTGCCCGGCCCCAATAAAACCGCCTGGATTGGAAGAAATTACGGGGTTGATACAGTCTTTACCCCCGATGACAAAAAAGATCGGGTTAGAAGTGAAATTTCAAAAGGTGGAACTAAAACGAGGTACAATCAAAGCCTTGGCTTAAATTACAATATACCCATTAATAAAATACCTTTGCTCGACTGGGTTACAGGAACAGCCGGATACCAGGTTGGTTATACCTGGACTGCTTCACCGGTTTCGATTCAGGATGAGATCGGAAATACGATTGCCAACAATCGCAACATCACCCTCAATGGAAATGCCGACCTGAATAAACTCTATAACAAGGTTCCATTTCTTAAAAAGATCAACCAACCGCCGCGTACACAGCCCGGAAGAAATAACAAACAGCAAAAAGACCAGAAAGGTGCGGCATCCGATTCCACTGAAAAAGAAAAACCACGCATCAACTATGGGAAAATTGCTTATGAAACTGCTTTCAGGTTGTTGATGAGTATCAAAAAAGTTAGTTTTCAGTACAGTAAAAACAACGGAACAACCATGCCTGGATTTTTACCTTCGCCGCAATCAATTGGTAATAACTGGAATCTGAATGCGCCCGGGTATAATTTTATTCTGGGATACCAGCCCGAAAATCCATCTTATTTTAACAAAGAAGGATGGCTCACAAAAAGTTCGAGCCTCAATTCGTATTACACACAAACCGAAAGTGAAAACTACAATTTCAGGGTAACCATTGAACCTTTAAAAGATTTAAAGATTGAATTAACAGCCGACCGCTCCATTTCAAACAACATTCAATCGATTTATGCTTTTGATTCAATTTCGGATGGTTTCAGGGAAACCAGCCGGATGCAGTCAGGGAACTTCAATATATCTTACATCACCTGGGGAACAGCCTTTGGAGGTTCACTCGAAAATGAAAAATCTGAATATTTTGAAAACCTGAAAAATTACAGGCCTGAAGTTGCTCAAAGACTTGCCCGGGAACATCCTGACAATCTCGAGGTGAATGATACAACCGGTTTTCCGGTTGGATACGGCCCAACATCCCAATATGTGTTGTTACCCTCATTTATGGCAGCCTATACGGGTAAAAGTCCGGACAATGTATCGCTGGATCCTTTCCCGAAAATACCATTGCCTAACTGGCGAATCTCATATAACGGATTGTCAAAGATCCCTGCATTAAAAAACATCTTCAAAAACCTGACTGTAAATCATGTTTACCGTTCCAGTTATTCTGTTGGATCATATACATCCAATGTGAAGTTCTGGGGTGACACAGTAAATGGAGTTGTTTATCCTGCAAATCTCGACACCAATCTGAACCAGATCGGAGATTTTTATCCTCGTTATGAAATCGGGATGGTGTCGATTAACGAGCAATTTAGCCCACTGATCAACTTTGACATGACACTTCAAAATTCGATGCTGGCCAAACTTGAGATGAAACGATCCAGAACATTAACTATGAGTTTTGCCAACAATCAATTGACTGAAGTTACCAGTAATGAATTTATCATCGGTCTCGGATACCGGTTTAAGGATGTTGCGCTCACCTTTGCCGGCATGGGTGGTGGAGGTGCCCGGACATTCCGAAGTGATTTGAATATCAAAGCCGACTTTTCAGTTCGAAACAACAAAACGGTCCTGCGCAGCATCGATACCGATTTGAACCAGATATCAGCCGGTCAACGGGTCGTTTCCATCAATACATCGGTTGATTATATGTTTTCACAAACCTTAACGGTCAGGCTGTTTTTCGATAAGATTATCAACAATCCCTATCTGCCATCTCAATTCAGAAACTCGACTACTAAGGGTGGTTTTACACTTCGTTTCAGTCTTGCTCAATAAGAAATCAGGATGATAACCGCCCTGGAAAAAATCAGCAAATGACCTGTTATTACTGGCATCAGCGGGTAAGGACATTTGTTAAAAAAAACCGGGAACAAGGGTGCATGAAAAATTTAATTTATTACTTTTGAGGACTCACAAAAAAAAAATTTGCAATGAATATTCCTGACAATTTAAAGTACACAAAAGATCATGAATGGCTAAAGGTCGAAGGTGATGAAGCTGTTATCGGAATCACCGATTTTGCCCAACAAGAATTGGGTGATATAGTTTTTGTCGAAGTCGAAACAGTGGATGAAACACTTGATAAAGAAGAGACATTCGGAACCATTGAGGCTGTTAAAACCGTTTCTGACCTGTTTATGCCTGTATCCGGAGAAGTTCTGGCTTTCAACGAAAAACTTGAATCCTCTCCCGAAACCATCAACACTGATCCTTATGGAGAAGGATGGATTATCAGGATCAAATTTAGCGACAAGGGCGAAATTGATGAATTATATGATGCAAAAGGGTACCAGGCCCTGATCGAATCTTAACGGGTTTGCTGCTAAAACTAAGAAAAATAAAGCGGTGCAGATCATCGTTTTAAAGCAAAGCGTTACGTAAAAATTTAGTAATTTAGCACCCTTGTAAAAGTCAAACTAAGTATCAATAGTTATGATCGAAAAAAAGAAATCAAAAAGTGCCGATCTTGAAAGCAAGAAAATTATTTTCATAGAAATCGGCCTTATCATTGCACTGGCAGCTGTGTTACTTGCTTTTGAATGGAAAAGTTTTGAAAAGCAGGAAATCGATCTGGCCTCCCGTTCAGTTGATGACACTCCGGAAGAGATGATTGAGATTACACAACACGAAAAACCACCGCCACCACCCAAACCCCCGCAACAAACTACAGTTATCGAAATTGTTGAAGATGAAATGGAAATTGAAGATGACATTGAGATCGACGTTGAAGCGGATGAGGAAACAGAAATGCAGGAGTATATCCCTGTAGAGGAAGAAGAGGAAGAGGAAGAAGAAGCTCAAATCTTTACCGTGGTTGAATCGATGCCTGGTTTTCCGGGAGGTGATGCAGCCAGGATCAAATATCTGAACGAAAATATTCAGTACCCCCAAATGGCCCGTGAAAGTGGCATTCAGGGACGTGTATTTGTTACCTTTGTGGTTGAAAAAGACGGAAGCGTAACCGATGTTCGTGTACTCAGGGGTATCGGTGGAGGATGCGACGAAGAAGCCGT
>JAGQVF010000338.1:0-160 GCA_020438135.1 Bacteroidales bacterium
GGCTCGATGATTTTGTGCGGCAATATACCACCAACCCGATTTGGATGACCTTGCTGTTTTTCGGCATCCTCGGTCTGGCAGCCGATATCCTGAGCACACCACTCAACATTTACAGCACCTTTGTGATCGAGGAGAAATTCGGATTTAATAAAACCACTCC
>JAGQVF010000338.1:276-647 GCA_020438135.1 Bacteroidales bacterium
GCCTGGGCAGTGATTGGCGGATTTACGATTTTTATGACGATGTTTTATTCGGAACTGATCGTGCCGCTGTTCAACAAACAAACACCCCTCGAAGAAGGTGACCTGCGAAACAAGATCGAAGCATTTGCAGAAAAGGTGGGTTTTCAGTTAAAAAACATCTACGTGATGGATGGCTCGAAACGATCCACCAAAGCCAACGCCTATTTCACCGGACTGGGCAAAAAGAAACGGATCGTCCTGTTCGATACGCTGATCAAAGACCATACAGATGAAGAACTGGTGGGTGTGTTGGCGCACGAGATCGGTCATTATAAGAAAAAACACACACTTGCGAGTACGTTCATCTCCCTTGCCAATACCGGCCTGATGTT
>JAGQVF010000338.1:714-1505 GCA_020438135.1 Bacteroidales bacterium
GCTGAAAAAGCGAGTTTCCACATGGGCATTCTTGCCTTTGGATTGTTGTATGGACCCATTTCTCTGGCCCTCGGACTGATCATGAATATCATCTCCCGGAAGAATGAGTTTGCCGCCGACCGTTATGCTGGTGAAAATTATTCACCTGTTCCTTTGCAGGATGCCCTGAAAAAACTTTCGGTGAATCACCTGAGCAATTTGCGTCCTCACCCGGCTTATGTGTTTTTTTATTATTCGCATCCGCCCTTGCTGGCGCGGTTGAATGCGCTGGAGCGGGTAGTATAGGTTCTCATTTTCCTGGTGTGTGAATATTTCTTAACTAAAGCAGTAAAATTGAATTCTCGGTTTTTAGTATATTTGGGAAAATTAAGCTTTATATCTCATTCTATACGTTTTCATAATTATTTGCTACACCAACTAAACATTACACCCCATGAACACGCCACAATTTATTACCAACGACAAGGGAAAAAAACTGAAGGTAATTCTATCGATGGATGAATACACACGGCTTACACAAGCAGAGAAAGAGCTTAAAAAACTCAAAGTCAACCAAAAGCTGAAAGAAAAATCCAATTCAACGGAAGCCATTGAATCGCGGATGAAAGCACAACTTTACAGGAAATTTGCAGAGGAATAGATTGCAGGTTTTTTTCTCACAAACGTTGAAGAGTTAACTTCGTGATCTTTGTGAAAACCTTCGTGAACCTTGTGGTAAAAATAATATAACCACTAAGAACACGAAGAACCCACAACGGACACAAAGATTTTACGCTAACTTATACTGACAA
>JAGQVF010000339.1 GCA_020438135.1 Bacteroidales bacterium
AGTGGGGGAGAGATCAACCATGAAATATTGGCTTCTCCACTTCCGAATGATGACATAGATGCATATGTGTTACCTGAGAATGAACTGCTTGTCCAGCTAACGTTTCCGGTTGTTTCAAGGTTTGTCCAGTTTACCAAGTCAGCTCCAATTGGCGTAGAACCTGTACCGGAAGCTGTTTCGAAATCTTCACTGTAATCTAGTGATTGAACGGTCAACACTTTTCCGTTACAGGTTACTGTTTTATCAGTTGCTCCTGAAGAGGTAGCTGTAATATCTTCATTGTAAAAACCTCCGGATAACCCGGCGTTAAGTCTTGCATAAATTGTTGTGGTTGAAACTGATCCTGCAGATTCTGCCAATACCAATGCAGAACTGTATCCGCTACCCATGGTGAGGGAAACCATGTAGTTTGTTGGGGCCGTAACGGTGATATCATCTGTCAGGTCGGTGCCTTCAACAGTGAATGAAAGTTCGTTGGAAGGGCCGGAGCCTTCGATGTAAGAAAAACCAAACAGTTCATTGTCGCTGGCGATGATTTGTGGTGTTGGGCCACCGGCGTAATTTGTAACTGAGTATTCATCAATTATTAAGTGCCCTGCGTTGTCATTACTCAATATTCTTATATAAACTGTTGATGCATTGTCATTTACATCATAAGTAAAAAGTGTAAAAGTATTTCCAGCATATGCCTGCGTTGTTACACTAATCCAATTTGTTCCATCATAACTTTTTAGAAGTTCAAATGTGCCTCCACCTGAGTTTAATTCTCTGTAATAAAAAGAAACTGTACCTATTGTATTTAATGCAGGTGTGGTAAGCTGTGCACCTGCAACATCATCATTAATACGGGCAGCATGTCCAGTTCCTCCATATGAGGCGCTAGATGCTTCTTGAAAAACAGCAACCATAGTCCAGTCTCCGGTAGACAAGGTTTGGGTTCCTGTCGTGTAAGTATTTGCCAAGCCAGAATCAAAATTTTCAGTCCATGAATCTTTTTGACCAAATAGACTTATTCCCAAGAAAAACATTACAATTACTAAGGGAATAAATTTTTGTAAAAACCTTTTCATAACATAAATTTTTTAAATTAATTTCTATTTAATATATTTATTTTCAGTTGTTTAATTTGCTTCAATACTGATCTGTTGTACAGATCCATCAATTTTGTAATCGATTTCGTTGCCGTTGCCGGCATACCCGAAAATTTTAAAATAGTAAACCGTACTGGGCGTTAATCCTTTAAAAACAGCCTTTTCTGTGCCAAACGGTACATTCAGATTCCAGAAATCATCGGTAATTGGTATCCCGTCTACGGGATTACTGATCGATCCGAAACCTGAGCTGCTCATCCGCAACAGGTATCCATCCGGCTCCACAGGACCCACCGCATCGGTCCAGTTGATGGTAATGGTATGGGCTGAAAAATCAGTGGGGTGGTTTAGCGGTTCTTCTGCCAATCCATCGCCCCAGATCAAGTCCACATATTCCGGATGATCGATGAAAGGATTTCGGTTGCCCTGGTAATTGTTGTAAACCAGCTCATGACGTGTCATTTCTTTTGCATCTACCGGGTCGGTCTGGTGCCACTGCATCAGTGTTTCGAGGATGCCCAATTGTCCGGGAGAGGATGAAGGAGAGGTGTAAAAGTCAGTCAGTTCCAGGTCTGCTTCACCGGAATCGCCTTCATACCTGACCGCCATGTAAAACATCGCTCTGGCGATATCACCTTTCACCGATGCCGGTGGTTCCCAGGCATTGGAAGTGAAATAACACTGGGTTGCTTCATCGTGTTGCGTTCCGGTAGCCTGGCAGTTGTCGAAATCTTTATCGCCGCGTTCGGAATTTACACTCGCATCGGTAGCCCGCATATGATGCAGATCGGT
>JAGQVF010000041.1:0-3912 GCA_020438135.1 Bacteroidales bacterium
TACCATTCCGGCATCGCTTTCATTATCATCATTGTAAACCACCACTTCACCAATATAAAATTCGAGGGGTTGTGCACTGGCCAGATCAATCGCTTTTGGCATTTGCTGATTGTCTCTGGCAGATGGGTTATCGATCAATGAATGAATGGAGGTGTCATGACCCTTTAAGGCTTTTAATGAAGTAAGCTGGGGTTGCCGGATCGCAAGGGCGCTGGGCTCCTCTATTTCTTCCGCTTTTTCCATTGCCAGCGATTCATTCATTATTTCATCAGTTTCGATGCGTTGTTGAACCGGATTTTCGATTTCTTTTTTTGCAGGAGAGGCTTCGGGCAACTTTCTGCTTTGTCCGGCTGGCAAAGGTTTTTCCGGTACCGAGTTGTACTTTTCCATATCGATCAGTTCCACCATCGGGTTGTTGAGCTTTCCCGAGAACTTCGATTCATTCAGCCAGAACAGTAGTCCAAACAGGATAAGCGCAATAGCCGCCGCACTTCCATACATCCACCAGACGCTGATACGTTTCACCTCTGGTTTCGTGGCATTCAAACCTTTCCGCAAGTTTTGATTTACTTCAGAAATGATCTCATGAATTTTTTCCGGTTCCGCCATCAGTGCAAGTCCTTCCAACGCATCGCGGCACAATTCACAGCTATCGAGGTGACTGTCAACCCTGGCTTTTTCATCCCCGGAGAGAGTTCCGTTGTGATAACGGCTCAGCGTTTCAGCAGTCAAACAACCCGAAGGTGTAAATAGCGTATGTGATCGATTTTCTGTCATTTCGTCTCCATAAAAATCTTCAGATTCCGTTTGCCGTTCTGAATGTGGCTTTTCACGTTTTTCATGCTATAACCGGTAATTTCCGCTACTTCCCTGTAAGATTTATTCTGTAAATATAACAATTCCAAACAGGTTCGTTGCTCCGATTTCAAATTCTCAAGGCCTTTCATCATTTTCGGCACCGGATCTTCAGGCTCCCTGTTGTTAACTGGATGCAAATCCATTTGCGATTCCATAATTTCAGCATGGATTTTTTGATACACATTTTCTTTCATCGCCCGGGTTGCGTTTTCTTTTCTGAGCTGCATCAGGCAGTGATTCTTTGCTACCGACCAAATCCAGTTCTTAAAGTTTTCGATGGAGTGCTCTTTAAGTTTGATATGCAACTCTTCGAAAATTTGCATCACGGCATCCTTGCTGTTTTCCTCATCTTTCAAATATTTCATGCAAACGCCAAACAGCAGGTGGGTATATCTTTCAAATAATTCGCCGACGAAAAGGGTGTCTCCTGTCTTTTTAAAAGAATCGACCAATTCCTCGTCAGCAAGGGAATGCAACGTTTTAGGTTGTTCAGATTTAAAGATACGCCTGAGGAACATGCCGGATCAGCTTTATGGCTTGAAAATACAACTTATAACCGATAAACGGGAAGTTCTGGAAAAAATTTCAAAAAGTTTTATGGAATTTCTCTTCTGCCTACATCCATTTAGAAAAGTCATAAAATTCCTAATCTTAAAAATGAAAAGCAATGAAAACAACAAAGTCAAACAAAGCAAACCTTGAAAACAAAAGGTTTATTTTTTTCGAAGTAGGCGTAATCCTGGCACTGGCTGCTGTTTTGGCGGCTTTTGAATGGAACTCCGAACAAAACCGAAAAATCGATTTATCGGCTATGGGTCATGAACTGATCGATGAAGAAATCATAGAAGTCACAGTTCATAAAAAGGAAAAACCGGAAATGCCCAAACCGCAGATCATACGCCCGATTGTAATGGTAGACAATACTGAAGACATCATTGAGGACATTGAAGTGGATACGGAAATTAAAGATGATACCAAAAACAACCTCGATTTTTTAATTGATGATGAGCCGGGAGATAAAGATATTGAAGAAGATGTGATCTTCACCGTGGTTGAGCAAAATCCATCTTTCAGCGGTGGAATGACAAATTTTTACAAATACCTGAGGGATCATATTGAATATCCTGAAGTTGCCAGGAATTTGAATATTTCAGGTAAAGTATATGTAGAATTTATAGTGTGGAAGGATGGCAGCATCCGCGAAGTATCGCTGAAACGCGGAATTGGAGGTGGCTGCGACGAGGAAGCAATGCGTGTGATCAGCAGCATGCCACGCTGGGATCCCGGTAAACAAAGATCGGTACCGGTAAATGTAAAAATGGTGTTACCCGTAAATTTTGTGTTGAACTAAAAAAGAAAGATCATGAATTCGATAAAACTTAAAAACAAAATCAATCTTTTGACCCTGCTAACCCTTCTTATTTTTCTTCATCCGGTGATGTATGCCCAGCTCGAAGTTCAGGAGGATAAAACCCTTTCGCCATATTTTTATATCCCTGACGGGGAATCTGAAACAGAAAAGCTCCCGCTGAAATCGACCCGGGCAGATGTGAACATAGCCGGTGTGATTGCAGATGTGGTTATAACTCAAAACTATAAAAATGAAGGATCACAACCCATCGAAGCCATTTATGTTTTTCCGGGTTCGACCAGGGCTGCGGTATATGCCATGAAAATGACCATCGGCGAGCGCACCATCAAAGCGAAGATTGAGGAGAAAAACAAAGCAAGACAGGATTATGAAGAAGCTCGTCAAAACGGTCAAACAGCTTCCCTGCTCGAACAACAACGGCCCAATGTTTTCCAGATGAATGTGGCCAACATCATGCCCGGCGACAACATAATCGTTGAGTTGAAATACACGGAATTGCTTGTGCCTGATGAAGGGGTCTATGCGTTTGTTTATCCCACCGTGGTCGGACCGCGCTATTCCAATACACCTGAATCCATTGCAAGTACGAACGACCGGTGGATCGCTAATCCATATACCACAGAAGGGAAACTGCCTTTTTACGATTTCGATTTGCAGGTGAACCTCAATGCGGGCTTGCCCGTTCAGGATGTGGCCTGCAATACCCATGAAACCGATATTCAGTTCCTCGACCCGACAAAAGTTCAAATTGACCTGAAACCCACTGAAAGCAAAGGCGGAAATCGTGATTTTATCCTGCAATACAGGTTGCAGGGAAAACAAATCGAATCGGGATTGATGTTGTATGAAGGCAAAGATGAAAACTTCTTTCTGCTGATGATGCAACCTCCCAAACAGGTGAAATCTGAGAACATTCCTCCCCGCGAATATATTTTTATCGTGGATGTTTCAGGGTCGATGCACGGGTTTCCACTGGATGTTTCCAAAACCCTCCTGCGCGACCTGATCGGAAATCTTCGGCCATACGACAAATTTAACGTTATGCTTTTTGCAGGTGGTTCCCAGCTTTTTGCTGAAAGATCGGTGGATGCCAACAGCAGTAACATCAGCCGGGCGATTTCATTCATTGATAAACAAAGAGGTGGAGGCGGAACCGAATTGTTACCTGCTCTCAAGCGGGCCCTAAAACTTGATGGCACTGAGGATTTTTCAAGATCGTTCGTCATTGTTACGGATGGTTATGTAACGGTTGAAAAACAGGCTTATGAGCTGATCCGTCAAAATCTCGGGAAAGCAAATTTTTTCACCTTTGGCATCGGATCATCTGTTAACCGCTATATCCTGGAAGGAATGGCACATGTGGGCAACGGAACTTCATTTATCGCAACTGAAAAAAACGAAGCAACCGCAATGGCTGACAAATTCAGGAAATACGCTTCCAATCCTGTGCTGACCAACATTGAAGTAAATTTTAAAGGGTTGGATGTGTATGATGTGGAGCCGCTTTCGGTGCCCGATGTATTTTCAGAAAGACCTGTGCTTGTATATGGAAAATATCGCGGCAATCCAAACGGTTCTGTCTCTCTCAGCGGCAAAACGGGCAACAAACGATACAATTGGGGCATGGACATCAATGAAGCAAATCCGGATAAGGCCAATGTTGCACTCCGGTACCTCTGGGC
>JAGQVF010000041.1:3960-9442 GCA_020438135.1 Bacteroidales bacterium
AACTCGTTTCTGAGATCACTGAGCTGGGATTGAAATACAACCTGTTAACAGCCTACACATCGTTTATAGCAATCGACTCGGAGATCAGAAATGCTGGTGGAACTCAGACAACTGTTCAGCAACCTCTGCCCTTGCCACAAGGGGTTAGTAATAATGCAGTCGGTTCGTCAGTTTCTCAGTATAAATTAGGCAGAAGTTCAGGACAACCAGGCAATAACAATATTTATATTGATGGATTGCAATCGGTGTCTCCAATGATTGTTGAGGAAGACATTGCAGAGGAAGTAGTATTTACGGTCGTTGAATCAAGTCCCAAATACATCCACGGGGAAAAAGCTCTTAACGAGTTTATCAAAAACAACTTTAATATTCCACAGGATGTGAAAGATGCCGGCATTTCAGGAACCATCTATGTTTCCTTTGTGGTGAAAGCAGATGGAACGATCGAAGAGATCCGGATCGAAAGGGGTCTTCATCCCAGTCTGGATCTGGAGGCAATGCGTGTGATCGGTCTGACCAGCGGAAACTGGCTGCCCGGCAAACAACGGAAAACACCGGTGGATAGCCGGATTGTGATCCCAATAAAAATCTAAACCTGCTTTTTCGGATGTTACCTTTAGCTGCCTTCAATTCAGGAGGCAGCTTTTTTGTTAAAAATTGTATAAAAAAGGAGTTGGATATACAGGAATTTTATTTCTTAAAGAATCACTTTTTGACGACATTCTAATCAAATTTTAAATTTTAAAAAAACTCTGAAATGGCACAAAAAACAACCTTAAACCCTTACATCACTTTTCCGGGCAATTGTCGTGAGGCGATGGAATTTTACAAAACTGTTTTAAACGGTGAACTCGAAATAATGCCTTTTGAAGGATCACCGATGGAAGTACCGGATGACTACAAACAAAAAATAATGCACTCCTCGCTAAAATTCGGCGATGCCTTGTTGATGGCATCCGACAATCAGCCCGGACAGGAAGTTAATTTCGGAGATGGGATCTTTCTTTCGATTGCAGCATCTTCGCTTGAAGAGGCCCAAAACATCTTCAACTCGCTCTCCTCCGGGGGTCATGTGATCATGCCTTTTGAGGATACTTTCTGGGGATCAAAATTCGGTATGTTCACTGATAAATTCGGCATTGGCTGGATGGTTGGGTTCGACAAGGAACAGCAGGGTTAATAGTGAATGGTTTTTCGAAACCTACTTCAGTTTCCACAGGGAATTCAGAAAATAGTTTTTTGAATCGGTAAAGTTCTTCTCGATCGTAAATCCCGAACCCGAGGCAAACTTTTCAATCATGGCGAAGTCGTATTTTTGCGACATTTCCATGAAGACCGGCTCCCATTTTTCAAAATGAAACACCCGGTCGAGGCTGTTGATGCGCACATCCTGTTTTTCCAAACTGATGAGGTAACTTTTGGCTGTTCCGGTTTGCGGATCATACACTTCGTGATGCCTGAACTTCATGATCTCGAAATTTGCACCCAACTCCTCGTTGATCCTTCGAAGAAGGTTCAGGTTGAAGGAAGCCGTGTATCCGTGCGGATCGTTGTACGCATCCAGGATTACACGCGGATCTTTTTTAAGGTCGAAACCGATAAAAAGTTTATCGGCAGGATTCATTGCGGCATGGAGTTCACCGAGGAATGAACGGGCTTTTCCATCATTAAAATTACCAATGTTCGATCCGAGAAACAGCAGTACTTTCGGGGTTTTATCGATCCGGCTGAGTTCCTCCATCATTTCAAAATAATCGCCTGTTTTGCCAAGCACTTCAAGACCAGGTATTTCATGGGTCAATTTCTCAGTGATCATCTCCACCGCTTTGTTTGAAATGTCGATGGGCATGTAGCGTATCTTCGGATTTTTCTTAAAGATATGCATCAGCAAAATGGTGGTTTTTAGTCCGTCGCCGGCTCCGAGTTCCACCACATCAAAGGGTTGGTGATCCACCCTGAACGCTTCATAAATGCCGGATGCCTGTTTTTCGAATATTTCCAGTTCGCAATCGGTCAGGTAATATTCAGGCATGTGCATGATCTTCTGAAATATGATGCTGCCATGCGTATCATAAAAATACTTCGAGTTGAGGTATTTGTGTGAAGCTGAAAGTCCTGTGTTCACATCTTCAGCAAATTGCGTTTGTTGTATTGTTGTTTGCATGGTTTGGTTATCTGGCTAATCTGATTCCGTTAAATTGCCATCCCAGGTTGGGATGAAAAAAATTTCTGTAGGTTTTGCGGCTGTGCCCTTCAGAAGTTACAACTGAAGCGCCGCGAAGCACTTTCTGGTTGACCATAAATTTTCCGTTGTATTCACCCACGGCACCTTCCGGTTTTTTGTAGCCGGGATAGGGCAGGTAGGCGCTTTCTGTCCACTCCCAACGACGTCCCCATTCAAATTCGCCGGCAGCGGCTTCCCACTCAAATTCAGTCGGGAGGCGCATACCTTTCCACTGTGCAAAGGCAAAAGCCTCATAATAAGTGATGTGGGTTAAAATATCAGCCGGTTTCACGGCCTGCCATCCGGCCAGGGTAAACTGCTCCCATCCATCGTCCGTTTTTCGCCAGTAAAGTGGTTTATCGATCTTGTTTTCAGTAAGCCAGGCGAGTGCATCATCGTGCCAGAATTCAAACTTTCTGTATCCTCCATCATTCATAAATTCAATAAACTCACCGTTGGTTACAAGCTTATTGCTGATTTCATAAGGATGAAGAAATACCTTGTGACGGCCCATTTCATTGTCGTAACAAAATCCTTCCCCTTCGAACCCGATACCGTAAATACCTTCATCCATGCGGATCATAGCAGGTGCCTGATCTTCCGCATCAGCACAAAAAGCATTTTCCCCATATGCCGGTTCCAGCGGATTGAGGCTGAATGCATATTTCAGATCTGTAAAAAACAACTCCTGATGCTGTTGTTCATGATTAATTCCAATATCAAGAATGGTTTTCATGTCAGGATCAATGTTCCCCGATCCAAGCAGTTCAATCATGTGTTTATCGACATACCTGCGATATTGAAAAACCTCCTCCACCGTAGGCCGGCTCAGGTCTCCGCGCTGATCGCGACCGACCCGATCACCAAAAGAGTTATAATACGAATTGAAGATAAATCCGAACAACGAATGAAATACCTTGTAGTTTTTGTAAAAATGTTTCAGGATCATCTCCTCGAAAAACCAGGAGGTATGACCCAGGTTCCATTTGGGCGGACTTGCAAAAAATGCAGGCTGCAACATAAAGTCTTCCGCCACAAGGGGTTCAACCATCTTCTGCGATTTTTCTCTAACCTCCTTGTATCTATTTAACAAATTCATAATAAAATGGCCGGTGTATCTATAGTGTTTCGAATAATTGTTCAGTCTCAAATGTTGATTTGTAAATTGTTTTGAAACTTATAGGTATAACAATTCAAATCCGATATGTTTCAAAAAATATCGCAACAAGCAATAAAACAGAACGATAAGAAGTTCAGCCTGCCATCTCAAAAGATTGGATCGATTTCAGGAATAGATTTTTCCGGTTCGGAAATAAGAATTGCCCATTCAACTAATAAAATTGGTAATGGTCGCGCCAGGAAATTACTTTTGAAAAGTCTTAATTCTTAAAAACACTTATCACAGGCAAATTTTTTCGGTGCATTTAACCCACCTTTCGGGGTGGGTTTTTTTATGGATTTACGATTCTCAGAATTGCCTCACCACCTTTATTTATAACCACATTCATGCTTTCGAAAAAGAAAGTAAGCGGCAGGCATACCGAAAGGTCATCGCTGTTCAGATAGCGATCACCTGATTCGTAAACATAACTGCTGATGATGCCGATCCCGGTTCCATCTGAGGTAAAAGCAAGTCCGCCACTCATCCCCTTGTTGGCCATGTTATCGATCAGGTAAACCAGGTGATTTTCATATCCCGGCAATTCGGTGGTACCGACTGACAGAATTCCCTTTTTAACAATATCGATAAATTTATTCTCATTGATCCAGCGATACCCAAACATATAAATTTCCTGTCCCCACTCAGGATCACCGATCATTTTTAAACTTGCCAGTCCGGGCGACTCATAGTTTTGAGGCAAAGGCTCACCCGGTTCAATATTTGCCGGAAGCACCATAAGGGCTGCATCCATGCTCCTGTTCCACCAAATAACGTTTTTTGAGGTGAGCGCACCGGTTTTATAAAAATATCCGTTTTGATCAAAAACATGAACCGTTGCCGACCTGCCATCTTCTGAAATCAAACTAGAAACAATGTGCCAGGCAGTTGCCACAAAATAAACACTCTGCTGATTGACTTTTGATTTGATAACCACACCACATCCCAATGAACTGGCTTGACCCTCGGCAGTTAAAATTTTTATGGCACACACATTTTGCTGAGCCTGCCTAAGTGTTTCGGGAAGTTTAGCTTCCTGCGACCTGGATGAAAATGAAATTACCAGGAAGATTAAAAGTGATGATATGTAAGATATATGAGCCATCCGGTGACGAATTAAACGGTAAAAATAAACAAACATTATTCAAAAACCGGCTGACCTGTAAACAACATACCGTAGAATTCATGGATTGTTATAATTTTGTATTTTGTAAACGTTATTTAAAAATACATGATACGATGACTAAAAAGATGAAACATTTTGCACTACTTATTTCTTCGCTGATCATTATTTCAGCCTGTAACAACAGCAGTAGCTACGAAAACAAAAGTACCCAGGCACCGGCAGAGGGCACGCATAAAATTACCGTAAAAGAAGTTGTTCATGCCAGCTCATACACCTATCTGCGAGCGGATGAAAATGGAAACGAGGTGTGGATCGCTATCAACAAACAGGATGTTCCAGAAGGCGAAACGATGTATTATCGCGATGCACTTGAAATGCATAATTTCGAGAGCAAAGACCTGCAACGCACTTTTGAAACCATTCTTTTCGTACAGGATATCAGCAAAGTTCCGGTGGTTCCAGATGAACAGCATATGCATGACCATCAACAGCAACCCATGACGGGGAATACCGAAAACATCCAACCGGTTTTAACGAAAATTGATGTAGATGTTGACATCCCCCAAGGAGGTGTTGCCATTGGCGAACTCTATGCAAACGCGGGTACCTATAAAGATAAAAGTGTAGTGGTAAGAGGTAAGGTTACCAAAGTAAATCCCGGCATCATGGACAGAAACTGGATCCACATTCAGGATGGTACTGGCGATGAAGAGCATTTCGACCTGACCGTTACAACACAAACCGATATCCCGAAAGTGGGGGAAATTGTTACCTACAAAGGAACTTTTGCCACCGATATCGATTTTGGTATGGGATACGAATACGACATTCTGCTGGAAAAAGCAGAACGTGTGAAATAAGTTTGGGTTATCGTATTTCTCAACTATTCGAAAGCCGGAATCCCGGTAATATCATTTCCTGTGATCAGCAAATGAATGTCGTGAGTACCTTCATAGGTGATCACCGATTCGAG
>JAGQVF010000041.1:9518-11688 GCA_020438135.1 Bacteroidales bacterium
CGGGCAATATCGAGCGCCATTTTCACATTGTTCCGTTTGGCCATCGAAATTTGGGCTGGTGTAGCAAGGCCCTTGTTTTTAAGGTCGCCGAGTTTCCAAACCAGCAGTTGTGCTTTGGTGATCTCGGTTAAAAATTCGGCCAGTTTTTTCTGGATCAACTGAAATGAAGCAATCGGCTTATCAAACTGTTTCCGCTCCAGCGAATACTGAAGCGCTGTGTTGTAGCAATCCATGGCTGCTCCGATGGCGCCCCAGGCAATTCCGTATCGTGCAGAATTCAAACAATTTAAGGGTCCTTTCAAACCTTTAACATTGGGCAAAAGATTTTCCTTCGGAACTTTCACATTATCAAATACGAGCTCACCGGTGATAGAAGCACGCAACGACCATTTACCATGCGTTTCGGGAGCCGTAAATCCTTTCATTCCCTTTTCCACGATCAAGCCCCGCACCTTTCCTTCTTCGTCTTTGGCCCATACCACAGCTATGTCGGCAATGGTGGAGTTGGTGATCCACATTTTGGCACCGTTCAGCAGGTAATGCTCGCCCATATCCTTAAACCTTGTTTCCATGCTGCCCGGGTCGGAACCGTGGTTGGGTTCCGTTAAACCAAAACACCCGATCATTTCTCCTGTCGCAAGTTTGGGAAGATATTTCTGCTTTTGTTCTTCTGATCCGAAAGCATGGATGGGGAACATTACCAGCGAGGATTGTACCGAAGCAGCCGACCGGATCCCTGAATCGCCACGTTCCAACTCTGTTTGTATTACCCCATACGAAATGTAATCGAGTCCGGCACCACCATATTTTTCAGGGATGAACGGTCCGAAAATGCCCAGCTCTCCCATCTCTTTCAATAGGTGAACCGGAAAAGTGTGTTTGTGTGCCGCGTCTTCAATGATGGGTACTACCGATTTTGAAACCCAATCGCGAATGGAACTGCGAATGATCTTGTGTTCGTCGGTTAGCAGCTCATCAACGCCGAAATAATCTGTTGGTTTGTATGGATACATAGTTGTTTTTGTTTGATCAGGCAAATATAGAAAAAGCAAGTGGGAAAGATGCGCGCAAATTCCATAATTAAAACTATTGTACTTTTGAGAAATGAAACAACCGGCCCTGATTTTTTTTCGTTCCAAAAATTTGACGATCAGACTGACAGGTCTCATTTTTTTCCTGTTTTCATCCATTCCATTATTTGCCATTTGGAGTGTTTTACCCGACACCAGCAACCAGGCTCCCGATACCCTCATTAACGACCTGAACGAAGTTGTGATCACCGGCACCCGCGTCTCAAAAAAGATCATCGATATTCCGTATTCTGTAAGCCGTATCAACTATGTTGAGTACCGCTACAGCAAAAAAGTCGGTTCGACGGATGTACTGGAAGGCGTGCCTGGGTTGTTTCTGCAATCGAGGTATGGCAACCACGATGTTCGTTTTTCAATTCGTGGATTTGGTAGCCGTTCGAATTCAGGAATTCGGGGGATCAGAATTTTGTTGGATGACATCCCTGAATCGGAGCCGGACGGACAAACACGCATCGAAGCAATTGATTTTAATTCGATAGGTCGCATCGAGATCGTGAAGGGAAACTCCTCATCCCTTTACACCAACGCACCGGGCGGAGTGGTGAATTTTATAAACGACATGGGATTTCACCGGTCCTCGTCAGAGGTGTTTTACCAGGGGGGATCTTTTGGATTGAATCGATTCGGTTTTAAATCAAAAGTTAAATCGAAAAAATATAAACTCCTTACCACTTACAGCCGTCACCTTTACGATGGCTATCGTGAACACAGCCAGGAAAAGTGGCACATTTTAAACATGGTGATGGAAACCAACCCTTCAGAAAATACCACACTGAAGATCATGGGGTACTTCGTGGATGGATTTATCAAACTTCCCGGATCGCTCACGAAAGAAGAGTTCGAAGCCGATCCGTACCAGGCCGATCAACGATCCATCGACCGCGATCAAAGCCGGGTTTCTACCAAAGGTCGCTTAGGGATCAGGTACAACGCCAAATTCGGTAAAAATAAAAACAACGAGATCGAATTTACATCCTACGGAACCATCAAATACTTTGAAAGGACTTCCGGGAATTTCCGGATCATTAACCGTTACGGACTTGGAACGAGATTGCAGTACATTAACCGGACTGAGATCA
>JAGQVF010000340.1 GCA_020438135.1 Bacteroidales bacterium
TTTTGTTATCACCGCTAATGATCGCGAATAAGGCGAATGAGCGCTAATGGTGAGTGTTGGTCGTTGCCCGTTGCCGGCCGGCAGGCCTGAAACCTGTTGGCATTTATTACCACAGAGAACCACGGAGAAGACACAGAGCTTCACAGAGAGTTAAAGTGAGAAGAGGAGAGAAGAGAAGTTTGTGGGTCAGTTTACAATGGTTAAATGGTTAAACAGATAAATTGTTGCAGGTTGCGCGTTGCGGGCCCCGGAAGAAACAACAGATAACCTTGAACCTTCTGCCGAATTTATTCAATCATATAGCCAGGATGAATCAATGATATCCGCTAATAATCAAAAATTTCAACGGTTATCGCAATTTTGAAAAATTCATTTGTTGTGTTTTCCAGAAAAGAGTCATCAAATGACTTATGATGATTTAAAAGAAATAATCCGCCTGGGTGAAGGCGAAACCATTGAATTCAAATCCGCATTTGGAAATGAGGCGATCGAAACCCTGGTTGCGTTCGCTAATACCAGGGGAGGCACTGTGGTCATCGGAATAAACCCTGTGAATAAAATCACTGGAATTAATACAAACCCGGAAACAATCCAGAACTGGGTAAATGAAATTAAAAACAAAACAGCACCGCAGATTATCCCCGATGCCGACTCATTAATAGTTGAAAATAAACAGGTTATCATTCTTACCGTCCAGGAGTACCCCGTTAAACCGGTTTCAACCAGGGGCAGATATTTTAAAAGGGTAGCCAATTCCAATCACCTGCTGAGTATCTCGGAAGTTGTGAATATTCACCTTCAAACGTTTAATACCAGTTGGGATTATTATTTAAATGATGAGTTTAAAATTGAGAATATTTCTATTGACAAAGTCCAAAAAGCAATTGAATTGGTAACTGATGAAAAACTCAAATCAGATCCGCTGACGTTTTTATTTAAAAATGATTTAATCAGGAACAATAAAGTTACCAATGCTGCCTACTTGCTTTTTACCAAAGAAGATACCGTACTTACAACCATCGAAATGGGAAGGTTTCAGTCACCTACCATAATAAAAGACAACGCAAGAAGCAAATCCGACATTTTGACTCAAATTAAGGAGGTAACGGACTTTGTAATGAAACATCTGAACAAAGAGGTCATCATTACTGACAAGCCTCGTCATACACAAAAATGGCAATATCCTTTGGAAGCCATTCGGGAGATTATTATAAATATGATTATCCATCGGGACTATCGGTCTTCTTCCGATTCTATTGTGAAAGTATTCGATCATAAAATTGAATTTTATAATCCCGGGAGGTTACCTGAGACCATATCAGTTGAAGATCTTATTTCAAATAAATATAAATCAACTCCCCGAAATAAACTGGTAGCCGATTTTTGCAGGAGTATAGGATTGATAGAAAAATATGGTACCGGTATTCAAAGAGTAATTAATTTGTTAAGGGAAGCAAGGTTACCGGCACCGGAATTCAGAAACATTTCCGATGGTTTTCAGGTAACGGTATTTGATTCTTATAAAGATGTCGGTAAAGATGTCGGT
>JAGQVF010000341.1 GCA_020438135.1 Bacteroidales bacterium
GCCGAAGCACTGGCCCCGCCAAAATTTTTAGGCGACTGGAGCCAAATCGACAACCACAATGCCGATATCCGCGTTGATCTCAACATCAATAGCTACTCAGGTAATCCTTACCCGGCCGATTTTTTCATACGTATCAGCGGTCCTGACGGGGCAGCCAAATTTCCCCTCAATTCGCAAATTGCCAACGCATACAACGACTGGCACACCATGGTTGTGCCTGTAGATGAATCACAATGGACCATGGAATCGGGAACCTGGGCAGCATTAATCAACAATGTCAATTCGCTGCAACTCAACCTTGAATATTTTGATGGCAGTGAAACGGTGTATATGGATAATTTCTGCATTACCGATTTGCCCCCGGTAGCCGATTTCGATTCGGAAACTTTGACGATATTACCCGACAACAGCATCACCTTTAATGACCTTTCGGTCAACGGAGTCACCTCCTGGAATTGGGATTTCGGCGACTCGGAAACATCCACCGAAAAAAATCCGGTTCATACCTATACTTCGACAGGAATTTACGATGTAACCCTCACGGTTTCGAACCATTTCGGTACGGATATGATCACAAAAACCGCATACATCGAAGTGCTGGATGATTCACAATGTACCCGCTTTGAAGACAATTTCGACAATTCACCGATCAGTTCGGTCTGGAATTTCAGGGAAGGTACCTGGTCGCTGAATTCAGGATATTTGAGACAAACTTCAAATTATTACATCAGCGGAAATCCGCTTGCAGGATGTTACGGTTTGGTTGGTAGCCCCTATTGGCAGGATTATGTTATGACCTGCGATTTCCGATCGACTGACAATGATGTGATCGGATTCGTCTTCAATTACCAGGACGAACAGAATATGTATATGTTTTACTGGAATGCACAGAGCAACCTGAGGATTTTGTATAAGTGGGAAAACGGTATAGGAACAGAGTTGGCACAGGACGACGTTCCCTACGTATCAAACCAATGGTATCAAGGCGAAATATCATCAATTGGTGGTGAAATCTCAGTAAAGATTAATGGTGACGAGATTTTTAGTGTGAGTGACAACACCTACACCAGTGGTATTGTAGGTCTTTATTGCTGGGCCAACAACCAGAGTCATTACGACAACTTCCGGCTGGGCTGCGAAGGTGTTCAGATAAATTTAACCGCATTGCTTGAAGGACCTTATAACGGAAGTGAAATGGGTACCAACTTAAAAGACAACAACATTTTGCCTTTGGTGCAGCCTTTTTCAGGTCCACCCTGGAATTATACCGGTTTTGAAAATCTTGAATCAATCCCCGATGCTCCTGTAACCGATTGGGTTTTTGTAGAGTTGAGGGATGCACCCAATGCAGCGTCTGCCCTGCCTGCAACGATGGTTGGACAAACCGCCGCCTTTTTGCTGGAGGATGGTTCCGTAGTGGATCTGAACGGCTCCAGTCCGCTTAGGTTTTCGATAGATGTTCAGGATCAGTTGTTTGCTGTTATCCGGCAAAGAAATCATTTACCGGTGATGACGGCCAACCCTTTGTCAATGTCAGGTGGATTGTATGTTTATGACTTTACAACTTCCGCAGGACAAGCCTTTGGCACGGATGCACAAAAAGACCTCGGAGGCGGAATATTTGGAATGTATGCGGGCGATTTTAATGCAGACGGAACAATCAACTCCGATGACAAATCCGTTAATTGGGATATGGATGCCGGAACACCGGGCTATATCATGACCGACAGCAACCTGGACGGTCAGGCCGATAACCAGGATAAGAATGATTTATGGATTCCAAATATGGGGGAGAGTTCACAGGTGCCTGAGTAAATTTACACCGGGATTAATCCCGGTGTAAAAAGCTAATCCCAAACTGGAGTTTTACTTGAATCTATTCATGCTATCCTTCCCAGATAGTCAGCCAGGTTTTCCCGCTCATTGAGCCCCAGCTTTTTGCGAAGACGGTAACGGGCCTTTCTTAAACTGTCGGGTGAAATATTGAGCAAGGCTGCGGCCTCTTTAATATTGAGATTAAGCCTGATCAACGCTGCCAGTTTCAGATCGCCGGAAGTTAACTCTGTGCTTTGGTTTTGCAATGTGTTGAAAAAAGTATCATTTACATCCTCAAAATAAAGCCTGAACAATTCCCAGTCTTTTTCGGAATTCATGTTGCGATTGATCTGTCGACGGATATCGCCGATTTTTTTCTTCAATCCGTCATCCGCCCTGGGAGAAAACGATCTCAGATCGGAATCAAGTTCCTGAAGCAGTTTGTTTTTCTGGAGCATATTCAGCGCATGGGTGGTGAGTTGTTTACTCTGATGCTCATTTTCTTCCTTTAGTTTGTGTTCGAGCAGTTTACTTTTTTCCAGTTCGCTGTTGATCTGTTTTTGCCTGAGCCTTCGCCGGTTCAGCAGTAAAACCGCCACCACGAGCAACAGCACAAATACTACAGCCACGATGATCAGGATGTAAACCAGCGTCGATTTGCGTTCGATCTTTAACTGTTTGATCTCATTTTCCTTCGAGAGGATGTCAATTTCCTTTTCCATCCGCTCTGTCTCATACCGGGCTTTCAGTTCTGCTACCTGGGTTGCCATTTCAGCCGAAAATACCGAATCGGTGAGCGTCATTTGCAAATTCCTGCTCTCCAGCGCTTTTTCATATTCCCCCTTTGCAGTGTAAAATTGCGATAGCAAATTGTAAGCATCCCTTTCATATATTTTGTAATTGTGCTTTTTGGAGATCGCAATGCTCTTCGACAGATATGAAAATGCCGAATCATAACCACCGGTTTTCAGTTTTAACCCTGCGAGCTTCAAATACGACACAACAAGCAACCTTTTTCTATCAACCTCGCGAAATATTTCAGCAGCTTCATTTAATTGCTTTTCCGATTTACCGAATTCCCCGGTCTCCATATAAACCACGCCGATGTTCAACAACAGCTCGGCCTGGTAGCTGTACTGATCGAGTGAATCCCTGATTTTCAGTGCTTCCTGATACAGGATCAGTGCTGTGTCGAATTTTTTTTCATGTTCGTAAACCACACCGATGTTTTGCAAACAGGAGGCAATGCCGTTCAGATCATTCAACTGCTTTCTGTTGGTGAGTGATTCACTGAAATAGTTCAATGCTACCTCATATTGGCCCATATTTTTATAAGCAGTACCAATGTTGTTAAGCAACAACGATTTATAATAAAGTGTTTTCTCTGCTGATGTGTTCGGGATCGTATCCTCTACAATTTTAAGCGATTCGAAAAAAAAGTGCAAGGATTTGTCGAAGGCAGCTATTCGTGAATATGCATTCCCAAGATGGCTGTAAATGCGGGCGATCAGGTATGTATTATTTATCCGTTTGGCGATGCTCAACGCTTCATTTGCATAAAAGATGGAAGTATCGATAATTCCTGTATGATAATGGACGAAGGAAAGATTGTAATTGGCGTAATATTGTTCAACCGGGAGATTATATTTTTCAGACAGTTTCAGCGCCAGTTCAGCCCAATGCGCAGATTCCCGGAACTTTTCCTCATTGGATTTTATGGAGGCAAGTTCATTATAAATAAACGGTAGCTCCTCCTCCGGTTTCACGTCGATCAGATGCAACAAACTATCCTCTTTCGCTGACTGAGCCGGCAAGATCATAGGGATCATTAAAAATAGAAAGAAAACATAACCTCTCATGTTAATCCTGTTTTTGTCTTTCGAATAGAAGATGGAAGTATCAAATGTACAAAATCTACCTGTTAGAAAAATAACAAAAATAGCTTGCCACCAATCCACATTTTCTATCATCCTCTTTTTTAGTTCTTTACAAAGAATTAGCAGTTGCAATATCTACATTTAATCTACCTGAATTTGACACTCTGTCCACATACAATCCTTCCTGAAATTTGAAAATTGATATTGGTACATACTACATTTACACCTGACTCAAAAACATCAGCATGGCAAACACAAAATCAGTGATGGTATTGGTGCGGGATAAAATCGTGTATATCGACCTGGGGGAGATATTAAAACAGGGGCGCCTTTCAATTGATGATATAAAAGGCAATACTGTTTATAAAGCCGAAATTGCCGACAGCCATTATGAAGTGATCATTCTGGATCAACCCAGGGGAAAGTATTGGGTCAACATCACTTCAGACAGCCTGAAAACAAAAAAATCGTTTCACATAAAGTAATTTACCCATGAAAAAGCAACTTTTAATTATCGGTTTCGCACTGTTTGTTTGTTTAACCGGATTTGATGTCAACGCTAAAAAAGTTGATGTTCAAACCGCTGCAAACGTGGCCATGAATATCTATGCTGAACGTTCAGGACAAACCGGTAAAAAGGCAGCGATCAGCCAGATCATCGAAGAGAAAGAACATGGCGAAACCATGTTTTATGTTTTTAAATATGAGGATTTGGGATTTGCCATTGTTTCGGCTGAAGATGCGGTCAGGCCTCTTCTCGGCTATTCTTTCGAAAGCAGTTTTGATGAAAACAATCATTCGCCTGCCTTTGAATTTTTTATCCTGAAAAGATTAAAAAAGCAAATTTATGCAGTTGTACAGGCAAAAAAAACTCCTAACCCGACAACAGTTGCTGAATGGGCGAAATA
>JAGQVF010000342.1 GCA_020438135.1 Bacteroidales bacterium
ACAATGTTTTGAAGTGATGCTGTAAGTTGCTTTTTATAGAAATTCCGGAAGTTTGTGATACTCCAAACACCCGCTTCATCCTTTGCCCTGACAAACAACTTATGAAGTCCGTCGGGCAGGGAAGTAATGTCGATTACATAGTCTGATACGGTAATATCAGCAGAAGGCGTGACCGGGATTGAAGTTCCATTTCCAAAGCCGGGATCAGTATCAAAAAAATATTCAACATCGGTGATCGACGAATTGAAAGCCGCATAACTCTGTTTATAAAAGATCTTCCCGGTTGTCAGGCTCCAAATTCCCTGGTTATTTTTCGTGCGGATGAAAAGGTGATGCAATCCATCCGGTAATCCGGTCAGATCGATGCTGAAATTTAAATTTGAAAGTATCGGTCCGGGTGTGACAGGAACATCGGTTCCGTTTCCCGGTCCGGGGTCGGTATCGATGAAGTATTCAACCTTCGTCAGATCATACAAGGGTGCCTGAATGGCAATTTTGCAAAATGTATGATGCGGAGAATGGCTCCATACTCCATTTTCATCTTTTGCCCTTACAAACAGTTTGTGAATACCGTCATCAAGTCCTGAAAGATCCACATTGATATTGATGTTATTGAGATCGGGTGAAGGGGTTACCGGAACATCGGTTCCTGCGCCATATCCGGGATCGGTATCTAAAAAGTACTCGACCTTCGTAATATTTTGCGACCATCCTCCGATCATCAAAATCACTGTAAATAACAAAGTGAAGCCAAAACGGATCAAAGAAAAGGGCAATGGTTTGTATATATTCCAATTGCTTAACATAACATTTTCATTTTGTTAGTACTCAATTTTGGAGTCAATCCAAAATGATTAGTTATGCGATTTTGCTTTTAAGGTCACATCAAGGGTATTGCTGGGTAACGATTGCGCATCAATGGCATAGATCGCAGGAATGGGAGGCATACCGCTTAAGACAAAGGGAGACTCTCCACCAAAAATTCCAGTATCGGCACCATCTTCACCTGCCCCAATTGCCGGAGAACCAACTTTCAATTGCCACTGACCATCGGTGCTGTTTCCGGAGGCACCAACATAAAGGTCATTGATTGAAACATTCTCCTGGTTGCCGTTTTGATTACCGAATTGTGTTGACGTTCCAATGTTATAGGAGTATGAACAATTAAACATTTCAAAAGTCGTGAAATGTGCAATGTTATTCACGAGGGTGGAATTGTAGATTGTAACATTTCTGTTGAATATATTATTATAAAATGTACCATTAAAATTAGAATTTGTAAAGACCCTTCCATTTATGTAATTGTTAGCGATGAGAATGTTGGAATGAACATTATTAAAATAAAGGGAATTGTAATTGGTTGAAGTTGAAAAATAATTGCCTAAAACCAATATATCCGAACAATTGTCATACGTGTAAATGCCATATCCATTTCCAAGTGCAAAATGGTTCCTTTCAAAAATAATGTTACCCTTATAAAGGTAAACGGTTGAATTGAAAGTACATCCGGTAAACTTTGAACCCTGGCTTCCATTCTGAATGGTTAGTGTGCCAATTATACTGGGAGAAATATTATGCTGTGTTTCAGGATTTTCACCCAGGAAAAATCCATTTCCAATAACTGTCAGTTGTTTTGTCATGGAAAGTGAACCAACCCCATAGGTTGAACCCTCAATATACAGGGTGTCACCAGCTAACACGGAAGCATCGTTATGTGCAGACTGAATGGTTGTGAAATCTGCATCCGCGTTGGGAGTTGCGTTTACTCTCCAAACTGTTGCTGAAGAAAATTGGGCAATCATTAAAATTGCCAAAGCTGTAAGTGTAATTTTTGTTTTCATAGTGTGATATGTTATTTAATTATTAAATCTATATCAAAGTAAAAAATGGCTATACAATTGGGTATGAATAGCACGCAAATAATTTTACAGGTTGCAAAATTGCATTGAAACAAAGGGTATGGAAATAGGGGGATAAACTTAAATGTATAGGGTGATTACCCTAATTGAATCCATATGGACAAAGAAATTGAAAACAGGAACAGACATAAAATATGATCAAAAAAACATAGCATTCTTACGGATGGAAGGAATAGATCACATATCCGGCTTCAATAAATAACCTTTTAAATTTTTATCCTGTGGATTCGAGCTAAATTTTCAGATCAAAAACAATTATATCGCTTACGATATAAAATATTTTATATACATTTGCATCGTGAACGATATTACCGTGTTCGATATTTATTTCAAAAAAATAGAAAGAATGAAATTACGCGAAAAATTACATTGGGCATATCGCATCAATACAACGCGGATTGCAGATGCTTTCAGGATTTTATTGGGAGCAGCACTAACTTACGCTGGAATGGGACATTTAACTTTTTTACGGCAGGAATTTGCGGCACAGGTTCCGAATTGGGTACCGCTTCAGGATGATCTTGTGGTTCTGCTTTCAGGCGTTGTTGAAGTAATTTTGGGTTTGTCGCTCATTGTGTTTCCCGGATGGAAGGCATTAACAGGTTTTGTTGTAGCCCTGTTTTTCATTTTGGTTTTTCCGGGAAACATTGCACAATATATAAACGGAGTGGATGCTTTCGGACTCGATACCGACAGGGCCAGGTTGATCCGCCTGTTCTTTCAACCGGTGCTGGTGGCCTGGGCCATATGGTCAACCGGTGGAATGAAAGCGTATAGAAATTTAAAAAAACAATCACCTTAAATTTGAAATATCATGACTCAAAACTTTCATCAATTTAAGGCTACGAGCCTTCAGGGAAAAGAGATTGCAATGGACAGCTATAAAGGCAAATACGTGCTGGTAGTGAATACTGCAAGCAAATGCGGACTAACACCGCAATACGAAGGACTGGAAAAACTATATGAGAAATATAAAGACCAGGGCCTTGTGATCCTTGGGTTCCCTTGCAATCAGTTTGCAAACCAGGAACCGGGTGATGAACAATCCATTGCCGAAGGTTGCCTCGTTAACTACGGTGTTACCTTTCCGATGTTCTCAAAAATTGACGTGAATGGGGATAATGCCCATCCCATTTACAAATACCTCAAAAGCGAATTGGGCGGGGTGCTTGGCAGCAAAATCAAATGGAATTTTACAAAATTTCTGGTTGATCAGGAAGGCAATCCGGTGAAACGATTTGCCCCGACAACCAAACCTGAAAAAATTGACAAATACCTGCAATCGGTCTTAAAAAATTAGCAGGTTCAGATCGCAGGCGACAAAATCGTTTTTAGTAAGTTTGCCTGCACAATTGTGATGTAATTTTTTAGTATGACCTACGAACAGTTAAAACTCGAAAATCAACTGTGTTTCCCGGTTTATGCGGCTTCCCGTTTGATCACGCGGGCTTATCAACCTTATCTTGACAAACTGGAGATTACCTATCCGCAATACCTTGTGCTGTTGATTTTGTGGGAAGAAGATAGCAAACCGGTAAACGATATTGCCCGCAAGCTCATCCTCAACACAAATACGATTACCCCTTTATTGAAACGGATGGAACAGATGGGGATCATCGTTCGGCAACGATCAAAGGAAGATGAACGGAAGGTTATGGTTCAGTTAACTGAAAAAGGGAAATATTTAAAAGAAGAGGCATCGATCATTCCTGAAGAACTGGTGAAACAACTGCTGAACGAAGACCTGCAGGTGGAGGATTTGATCACGTTGAAGGATAAACTCAACACGATCATTCAACTGTTATCAAAGTAGAATGTAATGGTTGTGGAGCTTTAAAATTTCCATTTTTGTTGATGTGACGCTAATCTTAAAACCAGGTTTGATGGTGCGTTTCATATACGATTAGCTGGCCTACATCCCTTCGTTTAAATGGCTGTTTTTATGACTGTTAAGGCTATTTGTCTTTTTAATACTGTTTTGTGCATTGGTAATGCAAACTCCCGGAAATTTGTCAAGCGATTTCACTATCCACGATCCTATACACCTTATCACCCCGCCTCACCGGCTCTTTCACAGGAATGGAACAATCTTCACCCTTCACGGTTTTTTCCACCGGCTTTAAATCCACCCTGATCTCGGAAATAAAATCTTCATATACTCCTGTCGTCGGCCCGATGATCTTAAATTCATCTCCCACATGAAGTTCCTGGGTTTCCATTTTGATTTCCGCTACACCCAGCTTCGAAAAGTAATTGGTGACCTTCCCGACATACACTTTTCGTTTGGTGGCCAGCGAACCGTATTGTTCAGTCCATTCGCCCATTTTACGGCCGAGGTAGTAGCCGTCCCAGAATCCGCGGTTGTAAACGTTTTCAAGTTTCAGGTTCCAGGTTTCAAGTTTATCCTTGTCAAAAGTTCCTTCG
>JAGQVF010000343.1 GCA_020438135.1 Bacteroidales bacterium
CAAAAGATCCTCGATGCGATGGAGAAAGATATCAAGGTTGAGCAGATCTATGAAGCACGCAAGAAGCTAAAAGACCATGGCGTGCGGGTTGCGTTTTTCCTGCAATTCGGATACCTGGGCGAAACGCTGGATGACATTCGCCGAACTGAAAAAATGCTTTTCGACCTGATGCCTGATGATATGGGCATTTCGGTTTCTTATCCCCTGCCGGGAACGAAATTTCATGAGCAGGTAAAAGCCGACCTGGTGAATAAAGCCAATTGGTCAGATTCTGACGACCTTGCCCTGATGTTTAAAAACACTTATCCGCCTGCATTTTACAAAATGCTGCACCGTTATCTGCATAAAAAATTCAGAAAAAAGCAGGGTTTCCAAAAACTGGCGGCATTTGCGCGGAACCCGATTAAAAACAACAAAGGCATCGTTCGTACGTTTGCGGCCACCCTGTATTACCTCCCCACCACAGTAATGTACAAATGGTTGATGAATCGTTCTCAATCAAAAAGCACCTGACATGTTTGATGAGGTAGCCGGCAAATACGACCAGTCGTTTACACACAGCCTGATCGGAAGCCTGCAACGAAAGCAGGTTCATGCTTACCTGGATAAGATCATCAAACCCGGAGCTATGGGAACGGTTCTGGAATTGAATGCCGGTACAGGAGAAGATGCCCTCTATTTTGCACGAAAAGGCTGGCAGGTTCTGGCCACAGATATTTCACCGGAAATGGTAAAGGAAGGAAAACGAAAAGCCGGAAAAGCAAACCTTCAAGACCTAATCGAATTCAAAGTGGCTGATGTGAGAGATTTGGGAAAGCTCAACCTGCAACCGAAATTCGATCTTGTATTTTCTGATTTTGGAGGACTGAACTGTATCAACCAAAAAGAACTTTGCGATGTATCGGCTCAACTCGCTTCATTGCTCAAACCGGGAGGAAGATTTATTGCTGTGGTGATGCCGCGGATTTGTTTGTGGGAGAATGCTTACTTCATTTTTAAATTCGATTTTAAATCGGCATTCCGGAGAAATACCGATCAGGTGGTGAAAGTTCCGGTGGGTGATAAGCTGGTTGATACGTGGTATTACAGTCCATCAGGATTTGCATCGTACTTTAAAATGTTTTTCAGAAATAAGGCAATGAAACCGATTGGCATTTCAGTGCCGCCTTCTTACATGGAACCGTTTTTTGCCAAACATCCAAAGCTGTTACACTTTTTCGGAACCATCGAAAACCTGTTAAATAAAGCACCCGCCATGGCCGGATATTCCGATCATTTTCTCATCGACTTTGAACTAAAATCCGGGCTATGAAAATTTTGCTGGCCCACGTATATTGTCTCGACGAAGACCGAACCGAAATGGAGGTCATGCGGCCTTATCCACCGCTCGGCATTTTATATGTTTCAGGATACCTTCAATTGAAAGGAATTGAACATGCGGTGTTCGACGGTACCTTTTTGACACCTCATGCTATTTACGATATGCTTTTGGCCACAAATCCGGATGTAGTGGCTTTTTATGCCAATTTCCTCACACGGGAAAGGATCGTAAAAATCCTTGATGAGATCAGGATCAATCCAGCATTTCAAAACATCAAAACCGTTATAGGTGGGCCGGATGTCCGTTATCATCAGAAAGAATACATGAACAGCGGTGCAGATTTCCTGGTGATCGGCGAAGGAGAGCAAACATTTCATGAATTGATCGTTGCACTGAAAGAGAAGAAAAATGTTGAAAATATTCCGGGATTATCGTTAAAAAACGCAAATGGAGAGATCGTGCAAACCGGGGAACGAAAGCATTTTTCAAAACCTGACGAACTTCCCTGGCCCAACCGTGAAAAGATCGATCTGCAAAAATACCTCATTGCCTGGAAAAACAAACATGGCTATAACTCCATCACTGTCAATACCCAGCGGGGATGCCCGTACTCCTGTCGCTGGTGTAGTCATGCGGTTTTTGGCGACACGTACAGGCGAAGGTCACCGGCCAATGTTATCGATGAAATTGAGTATCTCCAAAAAAGATACAATCCCGATTCGTACTGGTTTGTGGACGACGTTTTTACGATGAGCGAAAAATGGATCAACGA
>JAGQVF010000344.1 GCA_020438135.1 Bacteroidales bacterium
GAAGCAGATAAAAAAATTCCCATTCTTTTCCTTACTGCCAAAGCCATGCAGGAGGATAAACTAAAAGGTTTTGCCCTCGGGGCGGATGATTATATCACCAAACCTTTTAGCATGGAAGAATTGCTGGTTCGGATGAAGGCGATTATCCGACGTGCCACGGAAAGTAAAACTATGACAGCTCATAAAACCCTCTATGAAGTAGGTAAATTTACGTTCGATTACAATCGGCAGATTCTGAAGTTGGGTGGGGAAGAGCAAAAGCTTACCTCCAAAGAATCTGAATTATTAAAGATGTTGTGCGATCACCTGAATGAAGTACTCGATAGGAGCGTAGCTCTGAAAAAGATCTGGCACGACGACAGCTATTTTAACGCCCGTAGCATGGATGTGTATGTTACCAAACTAAGAAAATACCTGAAAGAAGATCCCAACATTGAGCTGATCAATGTGCATGGAGTGGGGTTTAAATTGATCGTGAATGATTAAATTGGTTCAATTAAGCGATTGATAGATTTCTGCAAGTTTAAAATTCCGGGTTTCATCGTTCAGCATATCCCAGTATACAGTTGAAGAAGCGCCGCTATGTGTATTGGTAAGTACAATGAGGGTGCGTTGGTTCGCCATGTCTCTTACAAAATAACTTCTGAAGCCTTTCCACCAGCCAAAATGATAGGCTGTGCTGTCCATGTCATCTTTCAAACGCCAGCCAAATCCGTAATTGTCTTTTCGTCCGCGATAATCGGGGCTGCCTTTTTTGTATGCTTCTTCCAGTTCGGAAAGTGAGATCTGGCCACCCGTTTCCAATGCCCGGTTAAATTTATACAGATCTTCAACCGTGCTGTAAACGCCTTTGTCGCCCATAACCCCGTTGAGGTAATAATCTCCTGCCTGTCTGATCCGGCGACCTCGGATATAATAGCCCGGCACACCTGCCGAAATGGAATGGTTGATCACCGAATCGCCCCGAAGATTATAAACAAATGAGTTTTTCATTCCCAGGGGATTAAAAACATGATCACGCATATACACATCGAAATGTTCACCGGAAATCCGCTCCACAACCGAAGCCAGCAGTGCATAGTTGGTGTTGCAGTAGTGAAATCCGTTATCAGGTGTAAAATAGGGTGAGGGTTTGTATTTCACAAACAGATCGATCACCTGCTCGTTGTTGATCGGTGTGTTGATGTTCCAGTGCTGATCGGCCAATGACATATACCTTGAAAGTCCCGAGCGATGCGTAAGCAATTGCCTGATGGTGACGGAAGGGTAGGGGAATTCGGGGATGAACCTCGTAATGGTATCGTCGTATTGAAGTTTACCTTCCTGATGCAGCAACATGATGGCATAAGCCGTAAACATTTTGGAAACCGATGCCAGTTGAAATTCAGAGTTTACATCCAGTGGATCTTTCGAACGAAAATCACTGTATCCGAAAGCTCCTTCACAAACCACCCTGCCATTTTCAGCATACAGATAGGTGCCGTTAAAAATGCCTCGTTTATGTAGTCTTTCAAACCGATTATGGATATCTTCGGCTCTGATTTTATTGTATCGATCATTGACATCGATAAAAATATTTGCTCCTGCAACAAAAGAGAAATCTTTAATATCAGCCGAAACGGTACTTCTTTTCCCCGAAATAAAAATGATAAATACAAGGACTATCAAACCCGATATGACAAGTAAGTTGTTCTTTTTCACTATAATAATTCCCTTTTTACGCCTTTAATAAAATTCAAATATACAATTATCAGATATATTCGTGCCTCCATATTAACACATTATTTAACAATTCATTGTTAACTCATCCGGATAAATCTTTCGACATGAACAAAAGATGTATTGCTCATACGAAATATTTAAGCGTTGGTTGTCGGATAAAATTGTGTAGAACAGTGAAAGATTAACTGTGTGATTTACCGGCGAATGACAAACTTTCCGCTTGCGACGCGACCATCGGAGTATCGTAAATGATAAAAATGCATACCGGAATCCAATTTGTCAGGTTTATAGGAAAAGATAGAAGTATTTTCTGAAACATCAA
>JAGQVF010000042.1 GCA_020438135.1 Bacteroidales bacterium
AGCGGCTTAAGCCGCTCTTTTTTTTAGTTCTTTACAAGCTGACCTTCTTCAAAGTTTTCCTCACTGGTCATATTCCCCGCCTCATCCCATGTATAAAATGTACCATGCTTTTTACCATTTTTCCAGACTCCTTCTTTTTCTTTTTGCCCCGATACATAAAAGTTAATCACCTTGCCATGAGGTTGGCCTTCTTTCCAATTCTCCTCAGACTCAATTGAACCGTCTTCATAATACCAGGTCCATAAACCATCCTGCTTTCCGTTTATAAAATTTCCTTTGCTCCGCACCTGACCGTTTTCGTAATATTTTATCTCTTTTCCGTGCTGAACACCCATATTCCATTCTATTTCAGAGTGTTTATTTCCATTTTTAAACCAGCTCAGCCATAAACCATCCTGCTCATCATTTTTCCAACTCCCTTCATATTCGAGATTTTTATTTTCATACCAGTACTGCCACTTACCTACTTTTTTGCCATCAGCAAATTTCCCTTTCAAATAAGTTTCGCCATTTTCGTAGTACCTGAACCATTCCCCTTCACGTTTTCCATTTTTATATGTACCCACCGACCTCAATTGTCCTTTCGGATAATATTCAGAATAAGGTCCACTCAGCAAACCATTTTTATAGGTCATTTCAGTTTTCACCTGTCCATCCGTAAAATTCTCATAAGCATCACCCGAAAACTCTTTTTCACCCAAATAGGCTGTATCATTACTGATGGAAAGATCGGTAATATTTTTCCGCGAATCACAACCGGAAATTGCAAGCGCAAAAACAAATAAAGAAAGAATACAATGTTTATACATATTGATTGAATTTTGTTTAACAAAAGTAAAATATTCCATCATCACAATCAAATACTAAAAATTACGGTAGTCAAAAGTTTCAATGTTATACATCTTCCGCATACCACAGAAACCCTTTACGAAATTAAGTTTGAAATTATTAGATAAATTTAACCTGAGTCCGGCATAAAAATCAACACCGGTAAAATCAGATATTCCCAAAACCGTATTGACCCGATCCATACCCATAAAAAAATTGCCATACCTCACAGCAAATCCGATCCTGGGCATTCCGAAATCAAGATTGTAAAATGAGATAGGCAGACTGAATTCCATTCTGGCTGTTTCGTACCGTGGAGTTACGGCAATTATCGAAGGCCTGTAAAAAATACTGCGTGATGATAAAGCCAACGGGTAAAAAACGGTCAAGTTGATGAAATAGTTGCTTTTAATCCACACATCGACCTGAAGACTGGCAGTTGTTGGTAAGTTGACTGTAAAATCACTGTTTTGCGTAAAATTACCAGTGTTGTTATTAAAATAATATTCAACCTTGTCTAAAAAATCATTCACTGAATTATTGGGAAGGGTATCGGTTGGTCTGAACCAATAGGTAGAAACATCCTCATACTCTTGTTGTATAGCCCTTTTCGAAAATTTAATAAATCCGACATCCAGCAACGAAATCCCTATTTTATAATTGTAGGCTTCATACTCCTGTTCACAAATTCTGCTAAAATAATAGGTTTTGTGACCTTTCCTGGTGAACATATAGTTTAGCCCAATGTCGAATGCGATTCCATATCCCTTGATCAAAGGTGTAGGTTTATATGCATTATCGCTGTAATTTATCGGCAGAGAAATTCCATAGTCAAAGGTGGCACTGTTAACAGTTGCTGTACTATCGTTGTGAACAATATAATCCACCTGATCAATAAATGTATAAAAGCCAGTTGTTCCAAACAATGGTTTTACATTGATCCCAGCGGTTAAATAATCCCACTTGTATCTTCTTAATGTGTAGGCATAATTTAAACTCATTTCGAACCATGAGATCGAACCAATTTTAATATCCTCATCATGAACGTAGTTGATGCCATGTTGGTAATCAAAATCGATAGCTTCATAAAGAAAATTTGCAATATCATTGGGCATGTTATTAAAGGTAGAAATCATCCTGAAGGAGGTATTTAGCCCGAAACCATGTTTGCCATAAACAAGCATACCACCCGGACCAGCCAAATTAACATTGTAAAACCCGAATTTAGATTCATTATCCCGGTTTATGGTAAAGTTCCTGGCCTCGTTTTCGAAAGTATAATAGCGTGGGGCTTCGCGCTTAAAAACAAGGTTAAACATATCCTCGCTGCTGACAAAAGCATAATTGTTATCCATAAAAGTCTGCGCCGACAACAGGTTAAAATCCATGTAGAGTTTTGAAGTAGGTGTTAGGGCCGGATTAACCTTTATGCCATATATACCAGCATAATTACTACTGATTACCCCAAGCATTTCCTGTGCATTCAGCGTAACAGACAATGTAATAAATATAAGTATTGCAGAAAATGTTCTCATTCTTGTGGAATCCGGCCAGCTTTCGCCAATAGAACAGTTTAACCTGAAAATAATACGTAAAACGATGGCACGGAGTGCAAAAGTATAAATAAGAACAGAAGAAATGAAAAAAGGCCAGAAAACATACTTACGTAGCGTTTTCTGACCTAATTAACCAACCAAAACCAAATTTTACAAATAAAAATTAACCACCATGAAAAATTATCAGATTACATTAACTAAGTTTGATGTGTAGTTAAGTATCAAAGAACTGCTGACCTTTATTCAATCAACATGCCAAACTTTGTAACATACTGATAAGGTGTAGTATAGATATAAACGTATAAAATCAAACAAACGTATATAGATAACTAATTAAGTCATATTCATCTTAAAGTACTACAAATAAGCAACTTACAAAATATTTGAATAATACCAGGTTTATCCGAATACGTAAAGCAATCGATTTTTAGATCACTGATTTTTATTTAAAACGGAAGTCTAAAATTGGGAAACAGTCCCGTAGAGGTCAAAGTAGTCAGCTTTGGTGATTAAAACCGGATAAATTTTACCTCTTTTTATATCCGAATCCGGAGCATTTACAAGAACTTCGTTATCCACTTCCGGAGAATCGTATTCGGTTCTTCCGATAAAGTAGTCTCCTTCTTTTCTGTCGATCATTACCTGAAGTGTTTTTCCTACCTGGCGCTGGTTATATTCCAGGGATACTTCCTGCTGCACCTCCATCAGCTTATCGAGGCGCTGCTGCTTAACCTCTGCAGGCACATTATCATCAAGTTTGAAAGCCGTTGTGCCATCTTCATGGGAATAAGCGAATACACCAAGTCTGTGAAACCTGAATTCTTTAATAAAATAGATAAGCTCTTCAAACTCTTCATCAGTTTCACCCGGAAATCCAACTATGAGAGTTGTTCTCAAAGCAGCATCAGGTATTGTTTCCCTGATTCCGGAAAGAAGCCTTATCGTTCCTTCCCTCGTGTGCCCGCGCTGCATCAGCGATAATATCCGGTTATTGATATGCTGAATGGGCATGTCGATGTAATTACAAATATTGGGACGTTCAGCAATCAGAGGTAAAATTTCCATAGGAAAACCTGCAGGGTATGCGTAGTGGAGCCGGATCCAGTCAATTCCTTTGATATCGCTCAAGGAAGTTAAAAGCTGTGAAAAACGGTTTTCTTTGTACAGATCGATCCCGTAATAGGTAAGATCCTGCGCTATCATCATCAACTCTTTTACCCCTCTTGCAGTGAGTCGCCGTGCTTCCGCAATAATTTCGTCCAAAGGTCTCGACTTATGTTTTCCACGAATGGACGGAATAGAACAAAAAGTACACCTCCTGTCGCAACCTTCGGAAATTTTTAAATATGCGTAATGCGAAGGGGTAGTAAGTTTACGTTCACCGATAAGCTCCGTTTTAAAATCAGCACCCAGTTCATTTACGATTTCCTGCATGTTGTTTACACCGAAGTATTTATCAACATCCGGAATTTCAGCCTGGAGATCAGTTATATATCGTTGCGACAGACAACCCATCACATAAAGCTTCTCTATTTTACCCTTTTGTTTAGCCTGAATATACTGGAGAATAGTATCAATTGACTCTTCCTTGGCATCGTTTACGAATCCACAGGTATTAATTACCACAGTACCCGCCCTGCCAACTTTTCCTTCAAAATCAACCTGGTATCCCCCTGCCTGCAGTTGTCCCATTAAAACCTCCGAATCAACAAGGTTTTTCGAACATCCCATCGAAACAATCTGAATTCTTTTGTTATGTTTTCCTGTTTGCAAAGCAAAAAATTAAATGAATAAACTATCGACAAATTCAACCCTGTTAAACACCTGCAGGTCATCAATCTTTTCGCCCACACCGATATATTTAACAGGAATTTTGAATTGATCGGATATACCAATAACCACACCACCTTTAGCAGTTCCATCCAATTTGGTTAACGCAAGAGCATTTACCTCGGTTGCTGCGGTAAATTGTTTGGCTTGTTCGATGGCGTTTTGACCGGTAGAAGCGTCAAGAATTAAGAGGATTTCATGCGGAGCATCCGGGATGAGTTTTTGCATTACGCGTTTGATTTTCGTCAATTCATTCATCAGGTTTACCTTATTATGGAGCCTTCCTGCTGTATCAATGATCACTACATCTGATTGCTGTGCAAGTGCAGATTTAACTGTATCATAGGCAACCGAAGCCGGATCAGCACCCATGCCCTGATTTACCACCTGCACACCTACCCTTTCGCCCCAAATCAATATCTGGTCAACTGCTGCAGCCCTGAAAGTGTCAGCGGCACCAATCAAAACCGATTTACCCGATTGCTTAAACTGGTGTGCCAGCTTACCGATTGTTGTTGTTTTGCCGACTCCATTTACGCCAACAATTAAAATCACGTATGGCTTTATATCCTGGGGTACGTGGAACCCGGTTAAATCGCCTGCGTTGTTTTCCTGAAGCAGGGCTGCAATCTCTTCTTTTAGTATTGTATTCAGCTCTGAAGTTCCCAGATATTTATCGCGTGCAACACGGGCCTCGATGCGTTCGATGATTTTCAATGTTGTATCCACACCAACATCAGAAGTAACCAAAATTTCCTCCAGGTTGTCAAGAACTTCATCATCAACTTTTGTTTTTCCGGCTACTGCCCTCGACAATTTAGTAAATACATTTTCCCTGGTTTTCGACAAACCCTGATCGAGCTTTTCTTTTTTCTCCTTACTGAAAATATTAAATAATCCCATATTCCCGTATTTATAAAAAAAGCTTCTTCCAACGGGAAAAAGCTTCCTAAATCATGTATTTAAACCGGCAGTTATTTTTTACTAAGATAGTCTTTCACTTCTTCCACGTGCACTACATTCTCTCTAAATGCATAGTGTCCGGTTTTGGGTGATTTTACCATTTTAATCACCTTCGCATAATTTTTTCCGGCTGTCTGTAAGGTTGCAACAACTTTCTTTGCCATAGCTAAATTTATTTAATTTCTTTATGAACAGTCATTTTTTTCAAAATGGGATTGTATTTTTTCAATTCCAATCTGTCGGGAGTATTCTTTTTGTTTTTGGTTGTGATATACCTTGATGTACCGGGCATACCGGTTTCCTTGTGCTCTGTGCACTCCAAAATAACCTGAATACGTGCGTCTTTACTCTTTTTTGCCATTTTGCGTACTTCTTTAATTTTCGGGGTGCAAAAGTATAGTTTATATCTTTAAAAACCTAACAATTAATAAAAAAATTAATTTTGCTCCCTCTATGAGCTGGGCAGGTTACATAAAAGGATTTACAGTGTTTCTGAAACTTGAAAAGTCGCTATCCGAAAATTCAATTGCGGCTTATCTCAGTGATATTGAAAAATTACAACAGTTTTTTGAAATTCAACATACTGAAAGAACCCCATTAAAAGTATCTCAGGATGACCTGTTTGATTTTATCAACTGGATCAATCAATTGGGACTCTCGGCTACTTCTCAGGCTAGGATCATTTCCGGTTTAAAAGCATTTTTTAAGTTTTTATTGATTGAAGGAAGCATCGAAAGCAATCCTGCAGAATTAATTGAGAGCCCTAAAATAAGCCGGAAATTACCGGATACATTATCGATTAGAGAAATTGATGCACTCATTGCGGCCATCGACCTCAGCAAAACAGGAGGCACACGGAATAAAGCCATGCTTGAAACCCTATATGGTTGTGGATTGAGGGTTTCTGAACTGATTACTTTACGAATCTCGAATCTGTTTTTCAATGAAGGGTTTGTGAAAGTGCTTGGCAAAGGCAGCAAGGAACGCCTCGTACCCTTGGGTGAAATAACAAAAAAAAACCTGGATTTGTATCTTTCTCATGAACGACCGGGGATTGATGTGCAGAAAGGTTTTACGGATATTGTTTTTTTAAACCAGCGCGGACGTGCACTTTCAAGGGTTTATGTTTTTATGGTGATTAAAGATCTGGCGGAAAAAATTAACCTGCAAAAGAAAATCAGTCCCCACACTTTCCGACACTCCTTTGCGACACATCTTATTGAAGGTGGTGCCGACTTACGGGCCGTGCAGGAAATGCTGGGTCATGAATCAATAACTACTACAGAGATTTACACACATCTCGACAGGGACTACCTCCGAAGTGCTATTATGCAATTTCATCCCCGGTCAAAAATCAATCGTAATAAATCTACCTGATAGGTGAATCCGGTTCCTTGGCCATATGGTTATATACCATCCTGTCCATCAACCTGGGGAAAAATTTATTAAGAGTTACGGTTAAAATTCCATTGGTAGTGAGTACCAGCCTGTGTTTCTTTTTATGAATGGCCAAAAGTATCCTTGTTGCCACCTCATCGGAACTCATCATTTTGGCTTCAGCCCTGGGAGATTCACCTTGCTGGGATCCATCAGCAACCAATGATGATTTTCTGATGTTGGAAGCTGTAAAACCCGGACATGCAATCAAAACGTGCAATCCTTTCTTCATGTTCTCGATCCGTAATACTTCAAGAAACCCATGCATGGCAAATTTAGAAGCCGAATATCCGGTCCTGCCCGGCAATCCTTTGTAGCCGGCAATTGACGAAACACCTACAATCGAACCCTTAGTTTGTAAAACATGAGGCAATGCATATTTCGTACAATATACCGTTCCCCAAAAGTTAACATCCATCAGCCTTCTGATAACATCCAGGTGAACATCTTCAAAGAGTGCACGCATGGAAATGCCTGCATTGTTGATCAGGATATCAATTCTATTGAACCTCTTTACAGCCTCTGCCACCAGGTTTTCACAATCCGGTTCTTTACTAACATCAGTTTTTACAGCCAAAACTTCAACTCCCTGATTTTCCAAATCATTTTTCAGATTTTCAAGTTCTTCTGTGCGCCTGGCAGCGATGACGATCTTGGAACCTTTCTCAGCAAACTTTTCAGCAAGAGACTTCCCAATCCCCGAGGATGCACCGGTTATTACAACAACTTTATTTTTCATTTGCACAATTTTTTCAGCTCCCAAAAGTATAAAAACCACCGGCAAGTTAAATTTCGATAATTTTGACAACACAAATTTCTACATTGTGGGAGAACGTGATATATTTTACAGGCATCTCGGTTTACCCTCCAGAAATCCGATTGGATTGGAAATAAAAGATGCCAGAGGAATTTTTCTTTACGACAAAAACGGCAAAGATTATATCGATCTGGTTTCAGGAGTAAGTGTAAGCAACACAGGGCATGGACATCCTGAAATCGTTCAGGCAGTAAAGGATCAGGCTGCTACCTATATGCACCTGATGGTTTATGGAGAATTTATCCAGTCGCCTCAGGTTAAACTGGCAGAAAAACTAATCAGTCATTTACCATCCGGCCTGGATGCAGTATATTTTGTAAACTCAGGAAGTGAAGCCATTGAAGGAGCGCTGAAACTCGCCAAGAGATTTACCGGCCGGAGCGAAATCGTTGCCTTTAAAAATGCTTATCACGGTGGTTCGCACGGTGCATTAAGTGTTTTAGGAAATGAAAGTCTCAAAAGGGCTTTCAGGCCTTTACTCCCGCAAATCCGTCACCTCAATTTTAACAATCGCAATCAACTTCAGGAAATAACCGGGCAAACTGCCTGCGTAGTAGCAGAAACAGTTCAGGCTGAAGCAGGGATCATTTTACCCGATCAGGACTTCCTCAAAAACCTGAGGAATCGCTGTAGCGAAACAGGCACACTGCTTATCATTGATGACATCCAGATGGGAATGGGCAGATCGGGCAAGCTGTTTAGTTTTGAAAAGTACGGGATAGTTCCCGATATTCTTGCACTTGCAAAAGCTTTTGGAGGGGGGATGCCACTCGGAGGATTTATATCGTCAAATAAAATAATGAACAGCCTGACCTCATCACCTGAACTGGGACATATTACAACCTTTGGGGGACATCCCGTTTCCTGTGCTGCTGGACTTACCGCTTTGGAGATCATTACACGAAACAACCTTCCTCATTTGGCTGAAAATGCAGGTACAATATTCAAAGAAGCACTACAATATCACCCGGTAATTAAAGAGATCAGACAATGTGGTTTGATGTTGGGCATAGATTTCTCAGAAAAGGTGGATCCGCAAAAATTATTGCGAAGTTTTATTAAAAACGGACTGATAACCGATTTTTTCCTCTTCCGGGAACATGCATTTCGAATTGCACCTCCGCTTACTATATCAAAAGATGAAATCGAAATCACGATTGAGAGAATTAAAAGCGCACTCAACAGTTTAAAATGCTGACATATTGTCCTGGATATTTTGCATCAAACCTAAAAATTGCGTCACATTGTCTTACTTCTTATTAAAATCAGCAATTTTATGAGCGATTTTTTTAAAGGAACATAATTTGATTTGCTCCAAAATCAAAATTGAGTATCAAAAATTTAAAATAAAAGGAGGACAAAATTATGTTACCAGCAATTAGAAAAAGAAGCTACGTTCCCGCTTATCTCGATGACTTTTTCGGGAGCGATTTGGTTAAATCATTCTTTAGTGATGGTGCCGATTATAATGTTCCGGCTGTCAATATCAAAGAAAATGAAAAGAGCTTTGAAGTTGAGCTTGCAGCCCCTGGACTCGACAAAAAAGATTTCAACATTACACTTGACAATGATATTCTGACCATTTCATCTGAAAAGCAGGATGAAAAGAATGGAAAAAATGAAAATTTCATGCGGAAAGAATTTCAATACACTTCATTCAAACGTTCATTCTCATTACCTGAAAGTGTAAACAGGGAAAACATTAAAGCAATTCATAAAAATGGAATACTCATAATTGAGCTTCCCAAAAATGAAGAAGCCAGGGTGATTAAAAACAAAAAAATCAAAATTTCTTAACAAACCTAAGCCTGTCTCAGGACAGGCTTTTAAAAATATCCAAACACATGTATACATACGCAAAATATCCGGCATACAGGGTTTATAAAAACCATCATCGCCACGCAGAAAATTCAGACAACAATCGGTTTAATCCGTTGACAAATATCAGGGAAACCAGGGATGCATATGCCATTGAGGTTGTAATACCAGGATTTTCGAAAGAAGAAATTGAAATTGAATTTGACAACAATGAACTGAAGATTACAGGGGAAAGGGATACAAAATTAAGAGACGAAGAATCCTTCATCCAGCAACAGTTTAATCCTCAAACTTTCAATAAAACTTATATAGTTCCTAAAACTGCCGACGTTGAATCGATTGAGGCCTCATTTAATAATGGTATCCTTACGGTCAACATCAATAAAAAGGAGGAATTTAAAATAAAACCTCCAAGAGAAATATCAGTGAACTAAACGTTAAACGTACATTTGAGGTTAGGTTAACAGATGCCGGTCCGGATTGAATCCCGGGCCGGTTTTTTTCTTTTAAAAAACAGAAAACTTCACATATTTTTTCGGGTTTTTCCTGATGTCTTCAATCAACATATTGAGATCCCGTGAAGCTTTTTCAAGTTCTATATACAAGGTATCATTATTGACCAACTGCCCCATGCTACCTTCTCCGTTGTTGATCTTTTCAGATATTGCCGATAAATTTTCCATCGTATTTTCAACATTTTTTACGGTTTGGGCAAATTCAGCTGCGGCCAAACTATCGCTTATAGCGCTGAAGTTGGCGATGATATTATTAAACTCAGCTTCATTGCTTCGTAAATTGTATGTGATCGATTCGATATTTTCGAAGATATGATCGAGTCGGCTTCGCTGCACTTTTAAAATGGTATCGAAAGTACTGGTTGTGCTTTCAAGATTGGCAAACGAATTGGCAATGTGTTCCACACTTTTCGAAAAGTTCTTGGCATTTGATCGGCTAAAGATCCCCTGCAACATCGAAAGTACCGTATCTACCTGCATCATCAGATCTTCAGCTTTATTTTTTAGCGGTTGAAATTGCTTTGATACTTCCTCTTTAATTGATATTTCAATTTCTGAATGAAGGGTATCGCCAGTTTGTGCAGCATCCGGGGCATCACCAAGATTTAACAGCACCGCTTTGGAACCTAACAAATCCTGGCTGATTATTTTCGCTGTTGAATTTTCAGGAATAAAGATATCGTTTGTAATTACCAATTCGATGATCACACTGGGTTCCATATCGCTTCGGAAATACATGTTACGGACCTGCCCAACATTTAAACCGTTCAGGATAACCGGATTCGCTCTAACCAGTCCACCAACATCTTTGTATTCAGCATAAAAAATTCTTTCCTTCGAAAAAATACTTTCACCTTTCAGGAAGTTAAAACCCCAGTATAGCAAGGCAATTGCTACTGTGGTGATCAAACCTATCTTAAATTCTTTGGAAATATGTAGTTTCATAAATTCTTAACAAATGTAACACTAATTTCGCAATGCCTTTGCCTCACTCAACGAAATTCTCTTACCCCGATAGAATGGCACAACAAAAGCATCTGTAAATCCCATTGCGATCAGTTTTTGTCGAACGCCACCGGCTTCAGCCAAATTTGAAGCATCTCCCACATAGTATTTATAAAAACCTTCATGTTCATATTCAAAAACTTCGTCAAGTCCTTTAAAAACATCTGATCCGGGAATTCTGGCATCGCGGGAAATTAAAAATTGTACCCGGTATCTTATGCGTGGTACTGTATCAATAGAAACAGGCATAGCTTCTATTTGTTTCTTTTCATCTTTCAATTTCTCTATAGGTTTAGCCTTGTGAACTGTTTTTCGTATAGCTGAATTAATTTTATCATAGGCTACTAAAACGGTATCACCAGGGTGCAGGTAATCCTCTGAAGAAATCAACTTAAAATTGAGTGCGACATCATTTGAATTGGTATCTATCCGAATAGCTTCAAGTTCTGACCGCGACGGAATATTGATTTTATCACCAAGTTCAACCGAAAGCAGGGTGTGCTTTGTAGAATCGGTCAGTGGTCTTATACCCGTTATAAATCCAGAAATGGTTCTGTCAACGAAAACCGGATCGCCAAGTGCAAAGGCAGCATCATTTCCGGTTACTACGAAATATGTATTATCCTTTCCATTTTTAACGAACACAAAAAAGGTAAGTACTACAACAGGGATAATAATGATCAGGATAATGAGGATTTTTTTCATGGTTTACACTTTCAGGGCAGATTTTTATTTTCGGCAATTGCCTTTGCTTTATCAAGTGAAATTCTTTCTCCATTCATAAATGCAACAACAAATACGTCCTTGTAACCTTTCTCCCGGAGGTCTTCCTTAAGTTTCTTGGCATCTTCAAAATTTTCGGTATTGCCGGCTGTGTATTTGTATTGCCCATCATGCTCATACATTTTGATTTGGTCAAGACCGCGGAATTTACGAAAATCCAATGATTTCTCTTTTTTATAAGAAGCAAACTGTACCCTGTAGAAAACCTGCTGTTCCGGTTCAGGTGGATTTACCACCAATGGTTTCATATCTCCATTTTGGTCTTCAAACTCTTTTTTAAAATCCCTGAATGCTCTGAAAATAGCCGAAGCCATATAATCCTGCCCGGATTCCGACATAAGGAATTTTTCTTCTTGTGGGTTGCTTAAAAAGCCCAGTTCAATCAGGATGCCAGGCATAGTGGTTTTATACAGCACCCAAAATCCTGCTTGTTTTACCCCCCTGTCTTTTCTGCCTACCCGGTCGGTAAATTGCTGCTGCACTTTGGATGACAATCCTATACTCTGATCAATATTTGCCGATTGGAACATGGATAAAACAATGTAATCTTCGTCAGAATTCGGGTCGAAACCCTCATATTGAGTTTTGTAATCCTCCTCATAAAATATTGCAGCATTTTCAGTTTTGGCAACATCCAGATTTTCAGTGCTTTTATGCAAACCCATAACAAAGGTTTCAGTTCCATAAGGTTTGCTTGATGGATTTGAATTACAATGAATTGAAATAAAAACATCGGCTCCGTTTTCATTTGCAATTTGTGCTCTTTTGTGCAACTCAATGAACTCATCGGTTTTGCGGGTATAGATTACTTCAACATCTTCGCAATATTGCTCTATATACGCACCCGTTTTAAGAGCCACCTGCAACACAATATCTTTTTCCCTGGAGTTTTTACCAATGGCACCGGGATCTTTTCCTCCATGTCCTGCATCAATAACTACCCTCGAAATTTTGGGCGGCGCCTGCGAAAGCAGTAACGCAGGCATCATAATTATCAAAAACAGAATACCAAAAATATTTCGAAACCGTTTCACTGTTTCGGACATTATTTTATATAGTTTTGAACCTTTGTTTGTCAACCCTTGCAAATTTAAAACAATATCGTAGAGATTTGATATACAAATTGTCAACTGAATTATCAACAATTCTATTGTACAGATTCAGCATCCTTTTTTCTTTCATACTTATTATGATGCTGAAAGCAGGGGCTCAAACCGACACCTCCTACCTTCACGTACCTGATTCTCTGGTCATTATCAATGATACGATAATAGCAAACGACTCCAGCCTGAAAAAAGATACATTAAAACCCGATTCGATTGCAAAAACCGATATGGGAATTTCCCCAAATGCCGTAAAATCAATTGTTACCTACAAAGCTGATGACTCCATCAGGCTTGATTTGACCAGGCAAAAAGTGTTCATGTTTAAAAACAACGACATTCAATACCAGGATATAAATCTGAAGGCAGATTACGTTGAAATTGAATTTTATTCGAATACAGTTTTTGCCAAAGGTACCGAAGACTCTGTGGGAAATCCGGTGGGGAGGCCTGTTTTTACCATGGCCGACAACAGTTTCGAGTCGGAGGAGATGAAATACAATTACGAAACAAAAAAAGGACTCGTAAAAAAAGTAATTACAGAGGATGCTGAAGGATATTTACACGGATCAACCGTAAAAAAAATGCCGGATGATATAACCAATATACTCCATGGATCATACACAACCTGTGAACTTGAACATCCGCATTTTGAATTCCGGTTTAAAAAGGCAAAAGTGATTCCCGACAATAAAATTGTAACGGGACCGGCTTACCTCGTGATCGAAGATGTTGCAACACCTTTTGCTATACCTTTCGGCCTTTTCCCCAATAAAAAAGGACAACGTTCAGGCATTGTGATCCCAACTTACGGTGAATCCAATAGCCGTGGCTTTTACCTTGAAAATGGTGGTTACTACTGGGCGATTAATGACTATTTAGATCTGAAAATTGTAGGAGATATTTACACCCTTGGAAGTTGGGCAGTTAAACCGGCAATGAATTATCGTAAACGATATAAATTCAATGGGTACCTCAACGGAAATTATGCAATCAACTACATCGGTGAAGAAGGCACAGATGAGTTTGTGCAAAAAAGAGACTATTCTCTCCGGTGGGTCCATACGCAAGATCCGAAAGCGAGACCAAACAGTAAATTTTCCGCGAATGTCAACATCCAGAGCTCCGATTACAGCAAATTTAATCCGGCTACCACAACCGCTTATCTGAGCAACACCTTTCAGTCGAGCGTTACATACTCAAGAGACTGGGCAGGGAAATACCATTTGAATACCTCTCTGAAACACAGTCAAAACACAATTACCAGGCAAATGACTCTGAACCTGCCTTCGCTGAGTTTTTCAGTTAACAGATTTTATCCTTTCAGAGCAAAAAAAATATCAGGGAAGCTAAAATGGTATGAAAACATTGCAGTGAATTATAGTATGGCAGCTGACAACAGACTTGACACGTATGATTCTCTTTTGTTTAGTGGCAACATTGGAAAAGACCTTAAAAACGGATTGAAACACAATGTTAGTGTTTCAAGTGGTTCGATCAAACTTCTAAAACACCTTGTCTGGTCGAATACCTTTAATTATACCGAACGCTGGTATACACAAAAACACGTTAAAAGCTGGCAGAGCGATTCGCTTTATTTCAATGAGGGATCAGTAGGCGGAAGTGTGGGAACAGATACAATTTACGGGTTTAATACTGTTCGCGACTTTAACATCGGAACATCACTTTCGACAAAAGTGTATGGAATGTTCGCATATAAAAAAGGACCCGTAAAGGCGATCCGGCATGTGTTAACACCCAGTTTGTCGTTTCGCTACACGCCTGATTTCAGCACCCAGGAATGGGGATATTACCGCTATTATATTAATGATAACGGTGAGACTGTAAAATATTCGCCCTACGATGGTTTTATATACGGCACGGCACCTTCCGGCAAATCGGGAAACATCGGGTTCAGCCTCAGTAATAACCTGGAAATGAAAGTAAGAGCCAGGAAAGACACGGTTACCGGCACCAAAAAAGTTGTCCTGATCGAAAACCTTTCATTGTCTACCGGCTATGATTTGGCAAAGGATTCGCTCAATTTTAACAAGGTGAGTATCAATGGCAGAACAACCCTTTTTAAGAAACTTCAGGTTAACTTTACAAGTTCATACGACCCCTATGTCCTCGACTCCAATGGCCGCCGGATCAATAAGTTTGAATGGGAAGTAAACAGGAAAATATTAAGACCTGAGAATTATAACTGGTCGTTCAGCCTTTCATTCGATCTTAATTCTGATCTTCTCCAAAAGGAACGAAAATCGGATGCAGGAACTGAACAGGAACTCGAAGACCTGAATCAAAACCTCGACAGTTATGTGGATTGGAATGTTCCATGGACAGTCAGGGTTAATTATACCATGCAATACAATACCATTCTGCGATACGAAAACGGGTACTGGAATTATGCGGTTAGTCGAGACAAAAACATCATTCAAACACTTCAATTTTCAGGTGACGTCAACATCACCCCTAAATGGAAGTTTGGCTTCAATGCAAACTATGATTTTGAAAACAAAGCCTTTGCACACACATCACTCGATATATACCGTGATTTGCACTGCTGGGAAATGCGGTTTACATGGATTCCGGTAAGTACTTACCAGCAGCAATGGAATTTTACGATCAATATTAAATCAAGCCTTCTGCAGGATTTAAAACTGGATAAGAAAAGAGACTTCCGGGATTACTAGAATCCGTAATTTTATCTCAAAAATATAATACCTATGAAAAAGATTATCAGCACAAAAGAAGCACCGGGGGCAATCGGACCCTACAGTCAGGCAATTGAATCAAACGGAATGTTGTTTATCTCCGGGCAAGTCCCGATCGATCCTAAAACCGGGAAGGTGGTTGAAGGTGGCATCAGAGAGCAAACACTACAGGTGATGAAAAACATTGGTTCCATTTTGAAAGAAGCGGGATACAGTTTTGGGGATGTGGTAAAATCAACCTGTTTACTTAGCGATATGGCTAATTTTGCTGCGATGAATGAAGTTTATGCTGAATTCTACAAATCAGATCCCCCGGCAAGGGCAGCTTACGGTGTTGTAAAACTTCCGTTGGGCGTGCTCATCGAGATTGAAACCATTGCCATAAAAAGTTGATCATTCCTGAACATTGACAGACTTTTCAGGTTAACTAAAAAAACAACTCCATGATGAAATATTTTATCCTCCTGGCTGTGGTATTGCTTTCCGGTCAGGCCAAATCACAATATCTGGCAGCTTATCTTGATTACAGAGATCATTTCTGGGCATTTGAAGCCGGGACTTTCCACGAACTTGAATACCTCGAAATTCAGGATTTCCAGGTCGGGGGAATTGCCATTGCCTATAAAGACGCCAGCAGTAACCTTAAATTATATCGCAACGGCGAGGTTGAAGAACTCCTGAAAGGAGATCCGGTAAAGTTTACTGCCACCGACTATTTGATCGGCTATTCGATGTACGAGCAGTTGCATGTTTACGATAATGGAAAAACAAAAATGCTTACTACCCAGGCAGGAGGTTATGTTGTTGAAGATAGCCTGATCGGATGGTGGAACAGGATCAATCAGACCATACAGGTATATTACAAGGGCCGGATCTACACAATAGAAGACGGATTGATTTATAACCCCCTTCAAAAGTTCAGAACCGGCGACAACACAGCTATTTATGTTCAAGCCTCCACCCAACAATTAAAATTGTTTTACCAGGGTCAAATTATCATTCTGGATGATTATGTCGAAAATGCTTCCTTCGAAGCCGGACGCGACATAGTTGCATTTGCAGATCCATCAGACATGACTTTTAAAGCCTTTTACAAAGGGGAAACCTATGACCTTGAGACATTTATGCCAAAATCTTTCCAGGTGGGAGACGAAATGATGGCATATGTGGACAACCTGGGGAAACTAAAATATTTTACAAACGGCGAAACCATTACGATTGCAAACTACGAGCCTTCATTTTACGAAGTGCGGGACAAAGTGCTTGTATTTGAAGAACAGGGATATTTTAAAACTTTTTGCAACGGACAGGTGTATATTGTGGAAAGGTATATACCCGATCCGTACACAATAGACTTTAATACCATCGCCTATTTGGATGAAAGCAGGTTTTTGAAAGTATTCCAGTTTGGCGAGCAGGAAACCATTAGTTATGATAAGGTACGTGAAATTGACCTTATCCGCGACCTGGTTATTTTTGTTGAAGGTGTGAATAACACAAAAATATATTTCAATGGTGATGTTTATGAACATTGATATCCGTAATAAAATCTTTAGGCTATGTTAATCCTTCAGCTTTTTATTTTTGCTTTATTCTTTATTGTATTCGGCCTGATCGCTGTGTTGCGTAAAAAACGGCTGATTGGGGTGGTTTTCTTTTTGCTCGGAGCCATGGTTCTGTTGCTCGGATTAACCGCAATTTACCTCTATCCTGATAAATCTCCATTTTAACCGGTTCAGGCAGATTGAGTATGTACTATTCTTGTTAAAATAGTGTTAAAGAACATATTCACCCTAAACCAATATAATTCTTTTCGGTTTTATGTGATGAGTTAAATCAACCAATCACCACGTATGAAAAAATTTCTCAGAATCCTTGCTGTTATAGTGATAGTGCTGATCGTAGCAATTGCCGGTTTCTATTTCTACATTGCGGCATATCTACCCAACATAAAAGCACCTGAAAACCTTGTAGTTGAAATCAATCCGGAAAGGCTTGAACGGGGCAATTATCTCGCCAACAGTGTAATGGGATGTATGGAATGTCATGCCAAAAGGGATTTCAATCTCTATGCAGGACCGGTAATTGAATCAACAAAGGGAGCAGGTGGCGAACGCTGGGATCACTCTCTCGGCTTTCCGGGCACCATTTATTCACCCAACATCACACCCACACATTTAAGCGACTGGAGCGACGGCGAACTATACAGGGCCATAGCTGCAGGTGTAGGTAAAGACGGTGAGGCGCTTTTTCCGATTATGCCGTATCACCGGTATGCTAAGCTACCCGAAGAGGACATTTATGCTATCATCGCATACCTTCGTTCACTTGAAGCGAAACCCGGAGAATATCCCAAAAAAGAACTTGATTTTCCGCTCAGCCTTATCGTAAATACCATTCCTGCCGAACCAACCCATGATTTAGGACCTTCAGCCGATCCGGTTAAACATGGAGAATATCTGATTACAGCGGCCGCGTGCTACGATTGTCATACCATGATGGACGAACGCGGTCAGTTCAATGAAGAAATGGCATATGCAGGTGGAATGGAGTTTGGGTTGCCAACCGGAGGAAAAGTATTTGCGTCCAATAT
>JAGQVF010000345.1 GCA_020438135.1 Bacteroidales bacterium
GATAAAGATTATTCTTTTTCGTATTTTTGTTTAAAAATGAAAACAAAAGATAACATCCTGCAGGTTTTGAAAAGCAGCAAACCCGAATTTCATCAATTAGGTATTCGTGAGTTAGGTTTGTTCGGGTCTTATGTTAAGGGCAATGAATCTACTGACAGCGATATTGATATTTTGATTGACTTCGATCCGAAAAAGGAAAATTTCGACAATTTCATGGCTGCATATGATCTGTTTGAAGAATTGTTTAAAGATGAAAAGATCGAGGTAGTCACAAAAAAAGGCTTGAGTCCTTACATCGGTCCTGCAATTTTAAAGGAGGTGATCTATGTCTAAGGAACCATTAGAATTTCTAAGGCATATCCATGATGAATGTCTTTTCCTTTTATCTGCTATGAAGGATAATCTTTCGGAAGAAGATTTGGTAGATGATGAAGTGTTGAAACGTGCTGTAGTGAGAAGCCTTGAAATAATCGGAGAAGCAACCAAAAAAATTCCGGCTGATTTTAAACTCAGGTGGAATTCGATAAACTGGAAAAACATGGCCGGCATGCGTGACAGGTTAATTCACGATTATATGGGAATTAATTTTTCTATCGTTTGGGATGTTTTGGTTAATAAAATTCCTGAATTAGAGAAGCAGATAATTGAAGTATTGAATGAAGAAAAAACTAAAGGTTGACCGGAAATTTATAGAGTTACAGATACTCAAATTTAAATTGTAACCGGAAATCCATCAGAAATATCTTTGGTTTAATTCCATAAATTCACGCAAAAGAGGTCTTCGTTCCGCCCAGCAATTTAACCCCGCATAGGCGGGACTTCGCTTCTCTCAGCAATTAAACCATTTAGCCATTTCTCCCCATTGAGCTCACTGGGATAACCTTCTTAATCATTCGATGACTCGGAGTCATCGGATGATTAAGTTCCTACCGTTCCGGTTTCCGTTTCTCCAGGAACGCCTTCATCCCTTATTCGCCTAAGCAACAAGTCGTGAAAATAATGAGCCTATTGCTTATTTATTCTGTTTGATTTTATTTTCAATTTCGGATTTTAAAGCCGGAAGATATTTCTTCAAAATAACCCAGACAACTGAATTATCGATATTATCATATGCATGGATGATCCTGTTCCTGAAAGCAACAATTTGTTGTGCATGTTCTAATATATCGGCAACGTTTTCTTGTCGGTATTTGTTGACAGCCTCCCCTATGATACCAAGTTGCCTTTCAACAGCACTTTGAGTTTTGTAATCGCTATTATAAGCCTCAAATGAATTTGTAGCTTCTATGAATGACTCGATCAGGTCGATAGCAATTTCAATGTCAGCTAAATATTTTCTGGCCCGTTCCGTCATAAATCAGGATTTTGGTTCTTTCGATGTTTTCCTTCAAGATGGGATTCCGTAGAGAGGATTCGGTCAGTAAGTCGATTTTTTTGTTAAAAAAACTTTCAAATTTATCCCAAAGGGTGATCAGCTTTTCACCTCTTGCCATCGGATCAGGTTCATCAATCTCCACCAGGAGATCAATATCGCTTGAATCAGGATCATAACCAGAAGTAATTGAAGAACCAAAGGCATAAAGCGACTTTACCTTGTTTTCGATACAAAGTTTTTTAAAGTCGTCGTATTTGCTTTCTATTTCGTTTTTAATTCCCATATAAGGCAAAGATAAAGATTATTCTTTTTCGTATTTTTGTTTAAAAATGAAAGTATGACTGAAAGAAAATATACCGCTGAAATAATAAGGGATCCTGAAATAGATCAATATGTTGGGATTGTACCGGGTTTACCGGGTGCACACACACAGGCACCTACGCTGGATGAATTGTATAAAAATCTTCAGGAGGTTATTGCTTTATATCTTGAAGAATTGACAGAGGAAGAAATTAAGAACCTGCCGGATATCCATTAATTTCAAATTTTACCATTATAGATAGCACGTATCTAAAATAGAGGTTTCGTCATTGCGAGGAAAATGCAAAGGCCAGCGTATCGGATTCCGAAGCAATCTCTTTTATTCTGAATCACTTCTTTTTTTTATGAGATTGCTTCAACACTTCTTCACACAAGGGCCTATCCAAAGGTATTTCGCAATGACGTTCGGAACAAGCATTACCACTCCGGCTTCTTTTTCTCCAGGAACGCCTTCATCCCTTTTTCACCTTCGCTGCCGGGGCCGAAGAGTGTGCCGAACTGCTGGGCTTCCAATTCGCTGCCTTTGTCGAAATCCATCAGGAAACCCTGCCGGGTGACGGCTTTCACTTTTTTAACAGCCATCGGACCTTTGGCGGCGATGGTGTTGGCAATCTTCATCACCTCTTCCATCAGTTGCTCCGGTTCCACCACCTTTTGCACCAACCCGATGCGTAGGGCATCTTCGGCACCGATCATTTCAGCCGACATGAGCATGAATAAAGCATCTCCCATTCCGACCAACCTTGAGAGCCTTTGAGTGGCGGCATAACCGGGGATCAGTCCGAGGTTCACTTCCGGTTGTCCGAATTTGGCTTTGGAGGAAGCGATCCTGAAATCGCAGCCCATGGCCAGCTCGAGTCCGCCACCAAGAGCAAATCCATTAATAGCAGCAATCACCGGGATCTCCATCTTTTCGAGGCTGCGGAAGGTATTTTGTCCGGTGCGGGAAAAGTCGGAACCTTCTTCCTGGTTTTTGTTGACCATCTCGGCAATGTCGGCTCCGGCCACAAAGGCTTTTCCGCTGCCGGTGATCACCATCACTTTGATTTCTTTGTTGGCCGAAATCTCAACTACCGCCTGGTCCATCTCCTGGAAAAAACGGGTGTTCAATGCATTCATCGCCTCCGGCCGGTTGATGGTAACGAGGGCTACAGGGCCTTCGGTTGTGATCTGTAAGATTGTATA
>JAGQVF010000043.1 GCA_020438135.1 Bacteroidales bacterium
GCCTGCGATGGAAATGACAGCGATTTCTGTGAAGAAGGATTTTTCATTTGCTTCGAAGGAGAAATGGTTTGTAGTGATGATACGGGAGATGAAATAGAAATTTGCGATGCGATTGACAACGATTGTAATGGAATGGTTGACGATGGTGTTTGTGAGTTTCCCAATGCAGTAGGCTTATGTGAGGACAACGGCTGTATCATCGGCTGGTGCGAAGATGGATGGGTTGATTGTAACGGGATCGTGGAAGATGGTTGCGAAGCTGAAGGAACGATCTATTATTATGATTGGGACAATGATGGTTATGGCGTTGATTATCAATATGTGTATGCTTGTGAAATGCCTGAAAATTATGCTCCTGTAGGTGGTGATTGCAATGATTATAACAGTAGTATAAATCCCGGAGCAACGGAAGAATGTGATGGGTACGACAACAATTGTAACGATCAGATTGATGAAGGATTATGTGATTACCCGAATGCCGTTACGCATTGTGATCCGGTATACGGATGTGTCATCGAATATTGCCTGGATGGCTTCTTCGATTGCAACGGAAACCCCCTCGACGGTTGCGAATCAACCGGCATACTGCAGTATTTTGATGAGGATGGCGATGGTTACGGCGACGATAATCAGGCAATTTACGAATGTGAACTTATCGAAGGCTTTGTGTTACAGGGCGGCGACTGTGACGATTCAGAATACTATGTTAATCCCGGAGCCACAGAAATTTGCAATAATGGTATCGATGATGATTGCGACGGGTTGACGGATGGAGAGGATCCTGATTGCCAATAATCCTTTTAAATGGCACGATCATTTTTTCATGATTGTTTAATTGAAAATAATAAAGATTAAATTAACAACTCGTATCCAAATGTGTGCGAGTTGTTTTTATTTTTGCGCCTCAAATAAAAAAAATTTATGGGAAGAGCATTTGAATACCGCAGAGCTGCCAAAGAAAAACGCTGGGACAAGATGTCGAAAGTGTTTCCGAAACTGGCCAAAACCATAACCCTGGCAGCCAAAGAAGGGGGAACTGATCCGGATATGAACCCCCGTTTGCGTACAGCCATCCAAAATGCCAAAGCGCAAAATATGCCGAAGGACAATATTGAAGCAGCCATCAAAAGGTCGCAGGGCAAAGATGCTGATGCATACACCGAAGTGTTTTACGAAGGGAAAGGTCCGCATGGAGTGCTCGTTTTTGTGGAATGTGCTACCGACAATACTACCCGCACGGTGGCCAACGTAAAATCATATTTTAACCGGAATGGTGGATCATTGGTGCCCAGCGGTTCGCTTGAGTTCATGTTTTCAAGGAAAGCTGTTATCGAATTTGAGATAACACCCGAAACCGACCTGGAAGAAATGGAGCTCGAATTGATCGATTTTGGTCTGGAAGAAATCGAATCACAGGAAAACACCGGCTATGCCTATGGCGATTACACCGCTTTCGGAACACTGACAAAAGCTTTTGAAGATAAAGGTATCCCGGTTGTTAAGGCCACGCTCGAACGAATTCCGACTTCACCGGTAGATTTTAATGAAGAACAACTGACCGATATCGAAAAAATGCTTGATAAGATCGAAGATGATGACGATGTGCAGGCGGTGTTTACAAATGTCGGGTAACGAATACTGATTTAAAGAAAACTGATATATTGGATTGTTGAAGGTGATTACTTTATATCTGATTTCTCAAACTTAAATCCAGGCTATAATTTCCAAACCACCTCGCCTAAAATCCCCACCGAATCGCGTACCTGCCTGTCAGACAGATATGGTGCCGGACCAAACCGCAAAGATTCACCACGATTGTCGGTAAATACACCGGCATCCATCAGTTTTTTCTGTATTTCTCCTGCATATCTCGATTTTAAAACCAGGAAACCTGCACGGCTTTCAAGTGGAATATCTTCAACGTATATCAAATCTGAAGGCAGGTCAAGTGCATGAAATGTATCGATCAACAAACCGACCTGGTGTTGACTCACCTCTCTCAGGAAATGTGGAGTGAGATTGTTCTCACGAAAAAAACGGAACACTTCATCCGCCCTGTAATGGCTAACCGGATCATAGGTTGAACCGGCAAAGAGATCGGAACCCTGTCCGTATTGCACATTCCCGGTATGTTTTCCGGCAAGCAGGCTAAACTCGCTGTACCATCCTGTGATGACCGGCCGTCCTGCAAAATTTTCCGGGAAACGCAAAAAACAGTTGCCTTCGCCCAATTGGCAATATTTGTAACCTCCACCAGTGATAAATGCCTGTTGTAAGCCGAGTTTTTTAACCGAAAATGGCGCCACATTCAATGAATGATAGGCATCCACAAGCAAATGGACACCTTTGGCAGCGCAACCTTCAGCAATGGTTTTTATGCCCGGATTGATCAATCCGCTATTAAAAAAAACCGACGATACCAGCACAGCAGCAGTTTTATCATCCAATTTTGCAAGGATTTTTCCGGCAACATCGTCTATCGGTTCCGAATCCACTTTCACCACTTCAATCCCTTCTTCGGAGAGGCGGTCGAGTTGCCTGCGGATACTATGAAATTCACCATTTGAAGTGATCAGTTTCGGTTTCGATCGAAGGGGCAATGCCGATAAAAAACGCAGGACGAGTTCATGGGTATTTGCGCCAAGTGCAATGTAACCATATTCGTCATCAAGCAAATTTGCATAACCCTGCCGTACAGCTTCGGCCTTTTCAAATGCCCTGCCCCATTTGTTGTCGATCATTTCTGCCGCATCTTCGTAACACGCCTTTATTCCGTTGAAAGCAACATCTGGCCAGGCCTGATGAGAGTGCCCTGTTAACAACAATCTTTCGGAGACCCGAAATTTACTGTAGTGTTTGGCAATTGGATTGGTATCGGATTGAAGATCGGTCAGTTTCATTTTTCAAACGAGGTTCTTATTTCCCATAAATCAGGGAAAAGCGGATTAAATAAAGTTTTTTGTAAATATTTCACGCCGGGTGAGCCACCGGTCCCTGTTTTTGCTCCGATGGTTCTTTCCACCATTTTCACGTGTCTGTAACGCCACTCCTGAAGTCCTTCATCCAAATCAACAAGCAATTCGCAAAACTGGGCAATTGCCGGATTGGTTTTATATATGTGAACCAGCATTGCCTGCCTGTTTTTTTTGTTATCCTCTATTGTGGTTTCTTTTTTTGGAGAAACATGATATCCGGCGTTATCGAGAAATTGAAGGAAAACTTCCCATAAACCCGGGTTATAGTAACGTTGTTTTAACCGTTTTGAGATAGCAGGCACATCCTCAAACCGTTTTAAATGTTGTTCTGATTTATGCCCCAAAGCAAACTCAAGCTCCCTGAATTGCCATGATTGAAAACCACTGGCTGATTCGAGAAAATCTCTGAAAGATAGAAATTCCAGCGGCGACATGGTTTCAAGGATGTCAACCTGGTGAACCATGACTTTTAAAATGGTGAGGATCCGTTTCATTTTGTAACCTGCCCGGGCCACATCGCCCTCCTTCAGCTTGGCATTGATAAAGTCGATCTCATGCAGAAATTCCTTAAACCAAAGTTCATACACCTGGTGGATGATGATAAACAACATTTCGTCGTGTTCGTTTTTCGATTTAAATTCCTGCAACGACAACAGTTCTTCAATTTTCAGATATGAATGGTAAGTGAGCTGCATACCGGTTTTTTTTGTTGGGCTAAAAATACAATTTAATCATCAAAACGATCATTTATTGCGGTTGCTAATGCTTGATTTGTTTCATATATTTGTGTAATATATTTTTGCCATGACAAAACATCACCACTCCGAAATCCCCGCATGGGCGCTCAACAAAATGAAAAACTATTGTGCCTTTCAGGAAAGATGTATCTCAGATGTCAGGCAAAAACTTTCAACCTTTCACCTTTCCGATTCACTTAATGAGATGATCATTCAACAATTGTTGAAAGAAAATTTTTTGAATGAAGAAAGATTTGCAAAGGTATTTGCCGGTGGAAAATTCAGGATCAACAAATGGGGGAAAAACAAGATTTTTTATGCCTTGCAATCCAAAGGCATACCTGACTTATTTATACAGGAAGGCCTCAACGAGATTGATCCGGACGATTACCGTGAAGTACTGGTTAAACTTATAGTAGCCAAAGAAGGTTCATTGACTGAATCCGATTTATTGAAGAAGAAACAAAAACTTGCTACTTTTGCTATCACAAAAGGATTTGAACAATCTCTCGTGTGGGATGTATTGAATAAATCCAATTTAATGAAGCAGAAAAATGACGGATAAAGAAAACATTAAAGATTTGCGTGAGAGGCTTGATGCCTTGAGGAGGTTCCTTTGACATCGATAAGAAGTTAGGGGAAATCAAAGAACTGGAAAAACTTTCCATGGAGCAGGATTTCTGGAACGATCCCAAAAAAGCTGAAGAGATCCTGAAAACCATCAAAGATAAAAAACACTGGACCAACAGATTCGAAGGGGCAAAAACAGGCGTGGAAGACCTGCAGGTACTTTTTGAGTTTTACAACGAAGATGAAGCTACGGAAGAGGAACTGGATGCACAATTTGCCAAATCCCTTAAATTGATAGAAGACCTTGAATTTATGCGGATGCTGAGTGGTGAGGAAGATAAACTGAGCGCCATTCTGCAAATCAATGCCGGTGCCGGTGGCACCGAAAGCCAGGACTGGGCATCAATGCTCATGCGGATGTACCTGCGCTGGGGTGAAAGAAACGACTATAAGGTAAAAGAACTCGACCTGCAGGATGGTGATGTGGCCGGGGTTAAATCGGTAGCACTTGAATTTGAAGGCGATTATGCCTTTGGCTACCTGAAAGGTGAAAATGGTGTTCACCGCCTGGTTCGTCTTTCACCATTCGATGCGGCTAACAAAAGACATACATCTTTTGCGTCGGTTTATGTTTACCCTGTGGTGGATGAAAATATTCAGATTGAGATCAACGCATCGGATATCACCTGGGATACGTTCCGGTCGAGCGGCCCTGGCGGACAAAATGTGAACAAAGTGGAAACGGCTGTCCGGTTGCGACATGAACCTTCGGGCATTATCGTTGAATGCCAGGAAACCAGGTCGCAGGGTCAAAACCGTGAAAAGGCCATGCAGATGCTCCGTTCGCAATTATATGAAATTGAACTTCGGAAAAAACAGGAAGCCCAGGCCGAGATTGAAGGAAATAAAAAGAAAATCGAGTGGGGTTCTCAGATCAGGAATTATGTTCTTCATCCCTATAAACTGGTGAAGGACTTGCGCACCGGCGTCGAAACCGGAAATACCCAGGCAGTTATGGATGGCGACCTCGAAGCATTCATCAAGGCTTACCTCATGGAATATGGAGGGTAAAGAAGGATAATCTCAATATGACTTCAGGTTCAAATAGTTGGGAAGAGCTTCTTTTCGACAGTTCGAGACAAACTGCCGACATGGCCGTCAATCATATCGGGAGCAATCCTGAATTATTCAACAAACTGGTAGATTTTGCCCTTTTAGACAGGGGGCAGTTTGCCATGCGTGCCGCCCGCGTTATGAATTTGCTGACACTTCAATATCCGCACTTGATCCGACCTCATTTAAAAATGCTTATCTGGAAACTACCCGAGATCAAAAACGATGGCCTAAAGCGGGGTATTGCAAAAACCTTAACCGAACGATCAGTTGATTATGATGAAGAAACCATGTCGGTTTTGGTTGATTGTTGTTTTGGTTGGTTACATGATCCGCAGGAGAAAGTGGCCCTGAAATATTATGCCATGGACATTTTATACAAGATAACCTTGCAATATCCTGAATTAGAGAACGAACTCATCAACACCATCGAACTTCACATTCCTGAAGCTTCAAGCGCGATTAAAGGCAGAGGGGAAAAAATTTTAAAAAAACTGCAAAAGAGAAATCTGCCCTCCTGATGAAATAAACGGGCAAAAAAAAACCTCCCAAAGGGAGGCTCATTTTATTTTTATTGTTGTGGAGGTAGCTCCTGCGTTGGACGTTTGGGCGTTGGTTTCGTGATGTTCAGTTTCGCTTTTACCATATCCATTATGTCATCACTGGGTTGTGCGTATAGCAACAAACCTTCGGTGCTGTTAAAGATATAGGTATATCCTTTTTCCTTGGCAACGTCTTCAACTGCTTTTCTTGCTTTTTCGATAATCGGTTCCGTGAGATCAATTTCTTTGTTTTGCAGGTCCTGTGTTGCAGTTTGCTCAAAAGAATCCATACGTTCTTTCAAATCATTGATCTCAGCCTCCTTGGTCGAACGAATGATCTCTGACATGGTATTCATGTTGGCCTGATAATCCATAAATTTATTTTCGAGTTCGGATTGCATGGCAGCATATTGATCCTGTATCGACTTGTTATAAATTTCAAATTCCTTTTTTACTGAATCCAGACCAGGCATCATGCTGTATAAAACTGCAAAATCAATATGACCGAGCTTTATTTTGGTTTGAGCCTGTGCCGGCGAGAAAATTGAAAAACCTGTTGCTAAAATTATAAATGCGATTAATTTCTTCATTTTGTTCCAGTTAGATTAAATACACTAAAATTTTGAGGTGCAAATGTATTGATTTTTCGTATTTCGAATACAGAAAAGTAAAATTTAGCTTCTAATTATTTCCGTTCCGAATTGCTATTGGTAGTTCCTCCTCGTCCGGTGGGAGGCGAACCGGGGCCTCCGGGCCGCTGCAATGAACGGTTTTGCTGTGGACTTGAATTGGTATTGGTATTTGATTTTCCCTGTGAGGGAGAGGGTGTATATTCTTTTCTTACACGGTCTTCGCGACGAACAGTTCCGAGTTCAGCCCCAACAGCATCCAACACGTCGTCGCTGATATCGTATTTGGCATTCACATACAGCATCGTTAAGCTACCTGCTTTATCAAATACAAATGCATAGTTCTTATCAACAGCTATTTCTTCAATAGCGTTATAGATTTTTTCCTGAATCGGCTTGATCAACTCCTCTCTTTTCAGAAAAAGATCACCTTCAACTCCGAACCGTTGTTTTTGCAATTCCTTAACCTCTCTTTCCTTTTCGCGGATCTCTTCCTCTTTTTTTTGCTTAATATCCTCAGGCATTAATACCGATTCGGCTTCAAAGTTTTTATACATTTTATTCACTTCGGCATAAGCGGCCTCAATTTCAGACTGAAATTCCTCAGCCATTTCGTCGAGCTGGTTTTGTGCGTCCTGGTATTCAGGAATGTTTTCCATGATATAATCAGTATCTACGTAAGCATATTTTTGAGCAAATATGCCGGTGGTAAAAAGGGAAAACAGTCCTGCCAATAATATGTTTCTCATGTTTGAGTTGTATTTTTTGATGATCAAACTGTTCATGTAACGTTGAAAAGTAATGTTTCTTTTATTACGTGTTGAATTAATCAATTGATTGGTTTATAGAGAAATGGAACTGACCCCTGCTTGCATCGGGTAATCCCGGTACATTATCGAAACCATATCCCCAGTCGAGACCGAGAATCCCGAACATCGGCAGGAACACCCTCACACCAAAACCTGCTGAACGATAGACATTGAAGGGATTAAATTTATCAAAGGTGAGCCATGAATTTCCGGCTTCAAGGAATGATGCTACAAAAATGGTAGCATTGGGATTCAAAGAGAGTGGATACCTAACTTCAAATGTATATTTGCTGTAGATGGTTCCGCCGGTATTGGTCGACCTCCAGTAATTTGGCGTCAGGGTTTGATTTCCATAACCACGCATCCCGACGATCTCACGGCCATCAAGATTGTTGTAACCTGAAAGTCCGTCGCCACCAAGGTAATATCTTTCAAAAGGAGTCATCCCGATATCGTCGTTAAAATAGCCAAGAAATCCGTATTTGGCACGGGCCATTACAACGAGATTTTCAACAATTGGTGTAAAATAGGATGTCTGGAATCCCCATTTATGGTATTCAATCCATTTATATTTTTCACTTTCAGTGAGCATTCCGAAATTGCGGTCGCTAAAAGCTGAATAAGGGGGTGTAACATCTAAAGATAATGAAACCAGCGAACCCGACCTTGGATAAATCGGAGCATCAATTGAATTTCGCGAAAGTGTGAAGTTCATACTGAAGTTATTGTAAGAACCTGTTCCTGTACCGAAAGAAAAAACGGAAACATAGTTTTTCAGGTCATATCGTTGAAAATTAGCAGCCACATACAACTGGAAATAATCATCGGGCCAGGTAAGCCTTTTTCCTAAACCGATCGTAACCCCGTTAATAACAAAGGATTGCCGGTCGGGGTCATCCTTTGGAACCCCATTCGAAAACAGTGAATGGTAATAACTCACACTTAAGGCATTCGGCTTTTTACCTCCCAGCCATGGTTCTGTAAACGATGCACTGTAACTGATATAGCCTGCTCCATACGATTGAACGCGCAAGCTCAATTTTTGGCCATCGCCCATTGGAACCGGACGCCATGCTTTGCCATTAAAAACATTCCTCAGAGAGAAGTTATTAAAAGACACACCCAGGGTACCGATCACACGACCGTATCCCCAACCTCCCGACAATTCGATTTGATCGGAAGAAGTTTCTTCAACCTGGTAATTAATATCCACAGTTCCCTCTGCCGGATTGGGCTGCACATCGGGATTGATTGTTTCAGCATTAAAATATCTGAGCTGTGCCAGTTCACGTGTGGTCCGAATGATATCCGATCGCGAAAACAATTGCCCGGGCCGCGTATGCATTTCCCTGATCACAACATGATCGTTTGTTCGTGTGTTACCTTTAACACCTACCCTCTTGATGGTGGCTTGTTTTCCTTCGTATATCCTGATCTCCAGATCTATCGAATCATTTTCAACCGCCACTTCAACCGGGTTTGCCTGAAAAAAGAGATATCCATCGTTCATGTATAACGAACTTACATCGTCTTCATTCATATTAAAGGTAAGGTTTGAATTCAGCAGATCCCAGTTATAAACGTCCCCTTTTTCGATGCGCAACACACGGGTAAGGAATTCATCTGTATATTTGGTGTTACCGACCCAGGAAATGTTTCGGAAATAATAGCGGTCACCTTCTTTCACATGCAGATCTATGCTTACCGTATTGTCCGGATTCCGATACACTGAATCTTTTACGATGATGGCATCACGGTAACCGCTCTCGTTGTACTTATTGATCAGTGCAATCTTATCAGCCTTATAGTTGCTCCTGATAAACTTGGAAGATTTAAAAATGCGGAGTTTCACATTTTCATTCAAATAATCCCTGCTATCTTCTGCCATGTCTTTAAACCGCAACGTTACAGCATCCTTTACCAGGTTAAAAATCAGCACCTCAAGATTTTCGAAAGGTTGAAAAGCGCCTTTTTCTTTTGTTTCCTTCATGAATTTTTTAACCCGTGCATTATCAAAGGTTTCGTTTCCATAAACATTGATCGATTTAATCTTCACCTTTTCTTTTTTGTCGATATCGATCACGAGTCGCACATGGTTTTTGCGGAGGGTATCTTCAACTTGTTTGATATCTATTTCAGCATCAAGATATCCTTTTTCGGTATAATATTTTTTGATGGAATTTGTCGTACGGATCAACAGGTTATCGGTGACAACATCACCGGAAGCGAGCCTGATTTCATCTCTCACATTCTCTGCTTCTGATCGTTTAATTCCTTCGAATGAATAAGCTGACATACGGGGTCTTTCAGCCAGATCGATATTAAGAAAAATGATGTCGCCCTGCACCCTGGTAGCCGAAATCGAAACATTTTCAAAAAGGCCCTGATCCCAAAGATTCTTAATTGCACGTGAAACCTCTTCACCGGGAATATTGATACGGTCGCCGACCGACAAACCCGATAGCATTACGAGTGCGCTGTTGTCGAGATATTTTACACCTGTAACTGTAATACCTCCGATTTCATACATTTTCGGATTTCCGTAATCAAAATCGAGATCGCCTCCAAGGTTTACCTGTGCCTGAAGGCCGAAAACACCCACAAGCAAAATAAACATCAATGCTATTATTCTCTCACTTCTTCTTTTCACTTTGTAAGCTGTTCGTGTGTTTTCCCAAATCTTCTTTCTCTTTGTTGAAAATCAACAATGGCCTCATAGAGATCCTCTCTTCTGAAATCAGGCCATAATTTCGGTGTAAAATAAAGCTCTGAATATGCAATCTGCCATAACATAAAATTGCTGATCCGGTACTCGCCTGAGGTTCGGATAAGTAACTCAGGATCCGGAATATTTCCAAAAGCAAGCTGCTTACCAACAAAATCCTGATCGATCTGAGCGGGATCGATTTGATTTTCAACAGCCATTTTTGCCACCTTTTGAATCGCCCTGGTTATTTCCCATCGCGAACTGTAGCTCAACGCAAGAATGAGCGACATGCGATCGTGATGTTTTGTTTCCTCAATGGCTTCTCTGAGTTCTTTTGCTGTTACATCAGGCAAGGCTTCCAGGTTGCCAACTGCAAGGAGTTTGATATTGTTGTCGTGCAGGGTTTTGGTTTCTTTGTGTATGGTTTGGACCAGTAATTTCATCAGGGCATTTACCTCTGCCCTGGGTCGGCGCCAGTTTTCGGTTGAAAAGGCATATAAGGTCAGAAATTTTATTCCCAGTTCAGCAGCCGCTTCAGCAGTTTCCCGCACTGATTTAACACCACTGCGGTGACCATAAATCCTAAGCTTTCCTTTTTGCTGAGCCCACCGGCCATTGCCATCCATAATAATGGCCACATGTTCCGGAAGTTTCTGCTGATCTATTTTGTCTTTAAAACTCATTCAAATGTCAGTTAACCGTTATCAATACCGCTCCTCAAAGTCAGAACATTTATTCCGGTTAATCATATCGATGTAATACGTTAGCGTAAGTCCGGCAAATGAATACCAGTCAGTTGTTTTCGAATTACCACGTTGCATCAGGGCGTTATGTTCCAGCAGCGGATCCGAATAGAGCGCATCTTCCCTGTTTGTATTGTCAATGACGTCCGGATTATCCAGTGCATCCAGGTAGTAGGTTGTGCTCACATCATCGATGTAATCAACAAAGGTTTTCCGCATACCCCACTCAATGGTTGCCGATATTCGTTTTGAGAAACTATATTTGATACCCATTCCGAATGGAATACTGAATGCGAAGTAGGAGTACCTGTCTCTCGCTTCGGTAATGGGCAATTGCCCCCGGTCGTTTTGACCTTCTGTTCCAAAATCTCTTAAATCCTGTTCGTTTCGCTGGGGCCGGTGATACAACATGGCTGCCCCACCGAAGAGATATGGCGTCCAGTATTCTTTCATACTTCCGTTGTAATAAGGCAAAAAATGAAACTCCATAATACCGGCCAACTCGGTTATTCCTGACCTGAACGACAATGAACGCTGAGGTAAAAAACCCGAAACATCATCATCACCTGTAAGGACACCCTGGTATCCACTTAACCTTGCTACCCACCTCGAATTCAGGTTATACCTGGCCAGTAGCCCAATTGCCGGATTGGTCTGCAGGAATGGAACAGATGGATTGAGGTCGCCCATATAAAACGAACCACCTCCGAACAGTCCGACTTCAAGTTGACCTCTCACGGTAATACTCATGAATCCCAGAAGCAGAATGATTAATAAGTTTCTCATAAATTGCCGCAAAAATAATTTTTTATTCGTAAATGTTAAGACGGTTCTACGGTAATTTTCCGTGACAGTTTTTTGTGTTTTAATCAATTGCGGATATCGAGCCCCCACATGAGTTTGTTACGGATGGTTTTAAAATAACTTTCATCTTCAAGATTGACAAGGTTTATTGTAAAATCTTCCCTTGCAATGGTAAAAACGGTGCCCGAACTGGCCAGCACTGATCTTGAATCCAGATTGATGTAAAACTCGTCGGTTCTCCCTACCACTTTGATACTGATTTTTGAACTGTCAGGGATAACGATGGGTCTTACGGTTAAATTGTGCGTGGCTATTGGGGTTATCACAAAGTTGCTTGACCCCGGAACGATGATCGGTCCACCGTTACTCAACGAATAAGCAGTGGATCCTGTGGGTGTGGCAACAATAAGCCCATCGGCCCAGTAAGCATTGAGGAATTCATCATTTACCCAGGCCTCAATCTTCAACATCGAAAGTGGCGATTTCCGGTATATACTCACCTCGTTCACAGCATAATTCATATCGCCGAAAAGATGCTCCTCCGTTTTAAGACCGATCAGTGTCCGTTTGTCAAGGATGTACTTTTTCTCAAACAACTTGTCGAGGGCTGTTGTGATCCTGTCTCTCGAAATCGAAGATAAAAAACCCATCCTGCCTAAATTGATGCCGAGTATTGGTATTCCTGAATCCCTCACCAACGAGAGGGTATCGAGCAACGTACCATCTCCCCCGATAGAAAAAAGATAGTCGGCATTTTTCGTAAGTTCCTCATGGGTTAAGAACAGATTTGGTTTGCCGGAAATTTCAACGAAGTCTTTGATTTTATTATAAAAAGGTTCGAAAAAAAACATTTCCGTGTTTCGATCTTTCAGGGCTGCGATAAGTTGAACGAGATAGGATTTATCTTTATCGGCAACCGTTTTTCCATATATAGCTATCTTCATCCGGGAAATAAAATATCTGCTATTCAATTATTTGCAAGATTACAAAAATACAAATCAAATAATACGGATTTAACAAATATTATGAATAGGTGAAAAATCGAAGCAAAGGCTTTAAATGGAAGGCATAAAATGGATAAAAAACCCCGATTCGCCCATTTTATTAAATGAATATTCAACGCGAAGAACAAAATCATAATACGTAACAAAATCGAGGCCTATTCCATATCCAACAAGCAATTGATCCGCCAGCGGGTTGTAAACCTGATTGCGTGGATCAACCGTATAACCCAGGTCAACATATGCATTCAGATAAAAAGCATAGTATAGTTTGTTGAATTTATCGGTAGGTATAAATTTGAATTCCTGTACCCTTTGCCCCACCAGTTCAAATTTAAGGTTGTTTTTCACTACCCCAAAATGTCTTCCATCAATCACATAATACTCATACCCCCTCACAAAATCACGTCCATAGCCCAATCCTTCGATAAAATAATAGGGTTGATCCCAGAATGGAGAAGTTTTACCGGTAATGCCTGATGCCCAATACAAGCCGCCCTTAAGATGTTGATAAGTCCGGTAGTTGGCTTTAATAGAGAGGGAATTCACAACAGGATCATCAAATACGCCCAACCCTTTTTTATCCAAAGAAGCATCAAAGTAGTAACCATTCAGTGGATATTGCCTGTAATCACGGTAATCGCTGCGAAACTGGTAATAAAAAGTAAAATACCGGTTTGCATTTGAATTGCCGAACATATAGTCAGGATTTAAAACAAGAACCGTATCATTTACCTTAAGTTCGCTGAACTGGATTTTAAACCACTGTTTATTATGTATTTCCCGCTGATAATACATTTCAGCATAAGCATAGATTTCGCGTCTAACATGACGGGTATCATTTTTATAATATACCTCTTTGTTACCGATTTGCTCATAATACGTAGTTGTATCGCCATCAACTACGTTCTGCCTTTCCACGGTTTCGAACGAATTGTAAGCTATCTCATGGTTCTGGGAAAATCCACCTGCGATACCTATACCAATGGTTTGTTTTCTGTTTAAGTAAGGTATCTGGTAACCCAGTTGATATTTTTCATCATAGCCAAACCGGGCATAAAGATTGAGTTTTTCACGCCTTCCGCGGAAATTATTCCACGTAAGAAAGCCACCATAATTCAACCGGCTCCAATCCTTTTTTTTCAACCATTCATTAAAATTCCGATCGGCAAACTCGATGATCGGAACAGGCCAAACGTACCACCTTTCCAGAAAATCGATATGGATATCTGTTTTACCGGACAGCGAGTCAGGATGTTGGGTAATGGTTACAAAATTGAACAGCGATGTGTTCATCAGGTTTTTCCTGCTTTGATCAAGGACGAATGGAAGTTTTTCGTATGAAATGGTATCGTTTTCTCCGAAAAGCAATTCACGTCTGATGATCCGTTCACGGGTTATTTTATTGCCTTCAAAAGTGAGATCACCAATGATCACCTGACTGCCGGGGATGGTATCCTGACCAGGCAAGGATTTTGAAATCCCTGCAAAACAGGTCAGGCTGATAATCATCAGCCAGGGATAAAACCGAATCTTCCACCACACCATTTATATACTCAGGTATTTCATTAATGAATCGTACCTGTCTTTCAGGTCGTCATACATTTTTTCGTCCTCGGTATACGTGGCTTTAATGATATAGTTATACCTGTTGAATGTTTGCATCAAACCCTGAATTTCCAGTGTGTTCACTTTAATCATTACATCCATGCTGGTGGAATCGGAATTGGGATTGAGATACAGATTTAAAATGCGTGAATCCTGAGATTCAACGATACGGGCTATTTCCGACAACACATAATCGTTCCTGTTGATCTCCAGCACAATAATGGCGCCGGGTTCCTGAACCGACATGAGGTTTGCCAAAAATGGTAATATTCGCTGAGCAGTTACACATCCGCAATACTTTTCCTGTTCATTCACTACCGGAAGTACAGTCAGACCAGAGGACACCATCGATTTCACTACATCAAACACATGCTGATATTCGAACACAAAATCGCGCGGCAGGGAAATTTTCATGTCCTTTAAAGTTTGATCCGGATCGCTCATCGAATACACATCCGAATCCTTTACCGACCCGATCAGTTCGTTCCCCTCAACCACAGGAAGGTCCGACACCCTGTTCTCATCCAGATGATACAAAATATCAGCTCCTGTATCACTATATTTAACAGGTTCCGGTAATGTCGCTAAAAACATTTTTGTTAACATACCAATCTTTTTTCTTCGTCTTTAAAGTACCGATCATCTCGGTCTGAAATCTTTTTCCGTTTTTTCCCAGTAATCATCGTCCAAAATACTCAGGTAGCTGATATATCTCGATGTATCCATTCTTCCATCTTCCAGGGCTTCTTTTACTGCACATCCCGGCTCGTGAATGTGCGTACAATTGCTGAACCGGCACTGATGCATATATTTTCGCATTTCCGGGAAACGCTCGGCAATTTCATCCCGGGTAAAATCTGTGAGCCCAAATTCCTTAATTCCCGGCGTATCAATAATACATCCACCGAAGGATAAACGATGCATTTCGGCAAAAGTTGTCGTATGTAATCCTTTGTTGTGATAGGCCGATATGGCATTGGTTTTCAAATCAAGCTCCGGCTCAACCGCATTGATCAATGCCGATTTACCCACCCCGGAATGACCCGTCAGCAATGAAGTTTTATCTTTTAGTAAATTTTTGAAATCCATTTGATTGATCCCTTCAATGGCCGATGTATATAAAGTTTTATAACCGGCTTCACGGTAGATTTCTAACCTCTCTCTCACCTCATC
>JAGQVF010000346.1 GCA_020438135.1 Bacteroidales bacterium
AATCTTGGCCCTTGCTGGACCGAATCCTATAAATTTGAAGGAGACACCTTAATGAATGGGACCCTTTACAGGAAATTATGGGCAAGCACAGATTCTGCGTCGGGTTTATGGTATTATAAGGGTGCCTTTCGGGAAGATATTTCGGGTAAAGTATTCACAAATATGGAGTCAGAAGATATCCTGATCTATAACTTTGAATTAGAACCGGGAGATGATTTCACATTTCAATGGTATGGATTGAATATTAACATGCACGTGGATCAGGTTGATTCCATCACATTGTTGAATGGGGAGACAAGGAAGCGGATCAGGTTTGATGATATTTTTTCTGAAGAATGGATCGAAGGAGTTGGGAGTATGTTTGGTTTACCATTCGTTGCATATCCGCACTATTCTTTTGATATGGATCATGAATTGAATTGCTTCTATGATAATGGAGATTTAACTTATCAGAATTCAAATTATGGAATGTGTTGGTACACAACTGTAGGAATTGAAGAAAATCAAACTGAAAGAAAATGGACTTTTGCGCCCAACCCATTTGAAACGACCTGTAAAGCAAGTCCGGTGAAAATGGATAGCAAAGACAACCAAACGATCCGGTTATTAAACCTGCAGGGAACCCAGGTAGCTGTTTATCCGGATATATCGGAAGCAACAGAAATTGGTGGAAAATTAAATAAAGGCTTTTACATATATCAGATTATTGAAAATGGCTGCCTTATACAAACCGGCAAATTGATAAAGAATCCTTAATTTGGTCCCTTAAAAATTGAAAAACGCTTAATAACGCAGCACAACCATAAATCTGAATGACAAAAAAACAAACAAAACGAATCATCAGAATTGCCTTATTTGCCGGAACCGCCATCTCCATGTTTTTCGTGCCCTGGATTTTGGTAAAAGCCTGGATAAAACCTTTGCCCGATACCATTCAGGATCAGCTTGCCGAGTCGCTTGAATATGGCTTTGACGGTATTATCGTTTATGTGGATGAATCGGGGAAACCTCCTGCATTTTATGCCGCCGGATGGAAAAACAGAGAGAATAAAATACCGGCCGATCCCCATTCATTGTTCAAAATTGCCAGCATCAGCAAACTGTACGATGCTGTTGCCATCACCAAACTGGTTCACGATGGATATTTATCACTCGATAAAACACTTGCTGATTATTTCCCGGAACTTACCGGGAAAATTGAATATGCCGATAAAATCACCCTGAGAATGATGGTGCAACATCGCAGTGGGATCCCGAATTTTACCGACACACCAAACTACTGGGTAAACCCTCCCAAAAGCAGAGAGGAAGTGCTTGAACGGATTTACGGTTTACCGGCCAGCTTCGAACCCGGTGAAGATTATGAATATTCAAATACAAACTACCTGCTTATTTCGTGGCTCGTCGAAAGGGTTACCGGCAAACGTAACTTTGAATATATCAGGGAGAAAATTCTGAAACCTCTCGGCCTGAAAAATACATATGGTTCCATTCATGAGGTGAACATGGACGATTTAATGAGCGGTTACTACGTGGGTATTGAAGAAGATATCAAATCGGCCTATTATGGCTCAATGGTAGCCTCGGCAGAAGATGTGGGTATATTTTTACGCGCACTGAATGATGGATCGGTGTTTGAAGAGGGGGAACAGGAAATCTATTCGTCTGTTTATGTGTATAACCACACCGGCTTAATTCCGGGTTATCAAAGCATTGCCAAATACCACAAAGATATCGATGCGGTTGTTGTTCAATTTGTAAACACAACCGATTTTGACGGATATACCTGGAATTTATCGGAAATCATTTATAATCGTGTGGTAAAACTCGTGAAACGGAACAGAAGCAAATAAGTGGCGTACATGTCTATCGGGGTTGACAGTCATTACACCCACATTGCAAAAAACAAGTTATGAAAAGGTTATTCCTCAAGGTGCTTACTTTCCTTTTTCTGGCAATGTCGTTTTTTGATTTACAGGGACAACAGTCAGATAAAACCATGACCGGGAATGGTATCTATTTCCTTCCCACGCAACTGATCTTTCCTGAGGTTCTGCTAACCTATGAGCATTTTATTAATGATCACCTGTCGCTCTCCTTTTCAGCGGGTTATAAAATTCCGACCGGTAGCGGCGACACACTCGAATCTTTTGGTAACGGTTTGGCTGCCGTTTACGAAAATCAATACATGTTCAACGAATACCTGCATGGGATCTACCTTTCCGCTGC
>JAGQVF010000347.1 GCA_020438135.1 Bacteroidales bacterium
GCATCTCCATCCGGTTGCAGAATCACTGTGCCATCGGTGAGCACGCCATCGTAATCAAAAACAAAGGTTGTTATTTTGTTTAACTCACTTTTATAATTTTCCATAGTTTTTTTCGTCAAAATAAGAATTTCAAACTCCGTGATCACACAGAACCATGATGCAGTTTGGAGATCTCGTTGCTCATAAATTCGTACAAAAGGCTCAAAATCTCGTTTTCTTCCAAAAGTGAAATATGCTGATGCATGATTATTTCATCGTTGCGTTTGGCAGGTCCTGTCTGAGCTTCTGAAGGCTCCATTTTCATAACCTTTTCTGCCGTTTCGCGAATTAAGGGCCGCAAAATGTCGAAATCCAATCCAACTTCATGAACCATGGTTCCGGCGATGTCGTACAAAAAGTTGGTAAAATTACAGGCAAAAACGGCCGCCATGTGCAACACCATTCGTTTGCCCGAATCAACTGCATACACATTTTGAGAAATTGAATCTGCAAGTTTTTTCAGCAACATCAGGTCTGATTCAGTGGAGGCTTCAAGGCAAAGTGGAACGGTTTTATAATTTACCTTCCTTTTTTTCGAAAAAGTCTGAAGAGGATAAAATACCCCGGTTCGCGGAGAAGCCGGTTTCAAAATATCCATCGAGACAGATCCTGAGGTATGCACCACCATGGATTGAAATTTATTCAGATTCATCGCAATTTCCTCAATGGCGTTGTCGCTTGTAGCAATCACATACAAGTCTGCCTCATCGGTGATATTCTCTATTTTGTCCGTGAAATCAGATCCGGTTGTTTTTGCCAGTTTTTTGGCCGGTTCGATGGATCGGTTGTAAATCTGTAAGATCTGGAAACCGGATCCGGCAAATGCTTTACTTAGGTGTGTTGCAACATTTCCGGCTCCGAGGATTACAATTTTGTTGAGTTCTGCCAAAACTTTAATTTTTTAGCTGCGAAGATACAAAGAAGGTAGAACTCGAATGTGTTAGATTCCGATCAGGATGTTTCCGAATGCAGTTCCGATACTGCGGGTCAGGTTAACGAGAAGTGACGGGCCGGATTCGTCAATATTGTTCCCGTTTGACAGCGATTGTTCACCCTGGCCTTCCGGCGATGTTTGGCCGGTTGGTTTTTCGAATCCGTTTGGTGTCATCATCCAGGTTTCACCTGCCAGCTTCCAGGGTGAATGATGCCGGTTACTGATCACAGGACGAAGTTTTTCATCGATTTTTACTAATGTCCCTTCAGGTATCCGGATAATTACATCGACCTCCTGTTCGCGCCAAACCTCATTTTCATCAAGCGTAAAGCAGGGATCAATCCGGACTTCTGTGGCTGTAGCTGAATAATTAAAGATGATCCGTGAGGCTCTTTCCCGTGCATGCTCTTCTGATCGGCCCCTGGCCCTGGTTCTGCTTTCAATCTCAATTTCATTGCTTTCGGTTGGCATAAACCGCACGGTGGGTAGACCGTAAAAAATGGTCGGACTATTTTCAGCCAGCAAAACATTCGATTCATCAATTCTGATGTAATCTCCATATCCATACACCCTGTCGAATTTTTCATGTAAATTGGCCCTGATTTCGACCGGTCGGTCTGTTAACACTTCCGTGTCACTCTCTTTTATGACCGAAGCTGATTCACGGAAATCCTTAAAAAAACCAAAACCATAAAACACACAAATGATCAGGGCAGCAAGCCATACATAAAATGCCGTGATGCCTGTATGTCCCCGTCCACGAATGCCGAAAATCAGTTTAATTCCGGCATAAAGCAGCATTGCGATGGGTAAACCGATGAGCAAAACGAAACTTATCTGGAAAATGGTTGAGCTTCCGGCAGGGCCAATAAACAGATGGCTCAGATCGATCAGCGAAATATTTACGAGCTCTGAATCGAAGAAAAACAGGTCAGTCCAATATCCGAAAATAAAAACCAGGAACGAAATGAACAGTGAGATTGCCACCACCGATAACACAAACCCAACGAAGATCAGGATTATCCTGACAAATAGCCTTACCAATGCAGTTACTGAGTCTTCCATGCTTTGAATACCGGATTTATGAACTGCGCTTTTTTTTTTATAGGTCCGTTTGGCCTCCCTGGTGAAATCATTGAATTTATCTTTCAGGTTGGTGATCTCTTCCCTGATCGATTTTTCAATGTTGGAAATATTCACCTTTTCGCCTTTCATTTCGAGCCGCTCGGCAGCGGT
>JAGQVF010000348.1 GCA_020438135.1 Bacteroidales bacterium
GGATTCACCTCATCCGCATTTTCCCAGTAGAGCTCGCGCATGCGCGGAAATTCCACCTTGGTTTCGGTGGAGAGGTCGGCAGTTATCACTGCGAAACGGGGTTGCAATCCGTCGGTGGTTTTGTTCACACCGGTTCTGATCTTCAGTCCGGCAGGTACCTTTCCGAACGAATTATACAGGTCGGCTGTGGTCTTGATCCCGTTTTGTTCCAGAATACCTGAAAGCCATTTCAGGAAATCGTCTCCGGGGTTCAGTCCCAGGTCGTTGGTAATGTTGTCGATCACCTGCATCCCCTTCCAGGCCAGTTTGAGGATTTTTGCCTGCTCCACCAGTGCTTCTATAAATTCGCGGGCATCATTGTCGCCATCCACAAAATCGTATAGATCTTTGTTGGCCAGCACCTGTATCAGTTTATCCGATTTGGGTTGTGAAATATCTCCAAAAGAGGCGAGCAGCAAAGCATTGATCGATCCTGCTGAGGTGCCGGCCAGGCTGAAAAACCTCAGCCCCATCTGTTCCAGCACATAGGTGTACCCGATGAGTGCCACTCCCAGCACACCGCCACCTTCCTGCACCACTTCCACATATTGGTTGTTGTTTTCGTCGAGCACATCGGAAAATTGTTTGTTGTTGATCCCTTCGTTTTTGAGGTCGCGAACGATCCTGTAAACCTCCGGATGTTCGGTAAAGTCGGTTGTTTTCATAGTTGCAGAGATTAGTTTGTGTTGAGTTAATTTGTATGAAGGGGATAAAGATATGGAAAATGTAATAGCGCTTCCCGGTTTTTTGGGTTTTGGCTGAATATATAAAATTTAACTCAGCCAAAATCTACTTTTAGCTCTATATTTGGCTGAATATAAAAAGTTATAATCAGCCAGAATCAATAAAATTGTGTACTTTTGGCTGGATATAAAAAATTATAATCAGCCAAAATTTACTGATATGGCAGAAAATAATATCATTGGCCGGCTACCGCAGAAGCGAATTCTGCAGCAAACCATGAACACGGGAGAATCAGAATTTATTGCCATTTATGGAAGACGTCGTATTGGTAAAACGTTTTTGATCCGGGAGTTTTTCGAAAAGAACATCCGGTTTGAAATGATCGGTATTTATGAAGCAACCCTGAACGAGCAACTTGAAAACTTTGCAGAATCGCTTGGGAAGTTTATCGGCGTTGGCATAGCTCCCAAAGTTCCGAAAACCTGGCGTGAGGCTTTTCAGCAACTCGAAAACTTCATCTCATCAACAGATAGTAAAAAAAGCAAGGGAAAACAGGTGATCTTTCTCGATGAGCTTCCATGGCTGAACACCCCGCGATCGAAATTCATGCCGGCATTGCAGCATTTCTGGAACAGCTTCTGCTCGAAGCGAAAAGACATCATCCTGGTGGTTTGTGGTTCGGCCGCTTCGTGGATGATCCAGCATGTTGTTCGATCAAAAGGCGGGCTGCACAACAGGCTGACACGACAGATTCGTTTGTTGCCGTTCACAATCGCCGAAACGAAACAATACTTGCAAAGCCGCAAAATGAAGAGTCTCGACAACTATTCGATCCTGCAGATTTACATGGCCATGGGGGGCGTACCTTATTATCTTTCGAAAATTGAAAAAGGTAAGTCTGCAGCGCAGATCATCGATGCCTTATGTTTTGCCGATTCTGCACCCTTACGGCATGAGTACGAACAGTTGTACCGCTCGTTATTCGTCAAAAGTGATCAACACATGAAAATTGTGGAAACACTTTCAAAGACAAGAAAAGGTCTCACCCGCAATGAACTGCTTGATAAGGTCGGATTGAAATCGGGTGGTACCGCCACACAGATCATCGAAGAACTCACCGAATCAGGGTTTATCGAAGCCCGCACTCCATTCGGGAAAAAGGCCAATGACGCCCTTTACCGGCTCATCGATGAATTCAGTCTGTTTCATCTATACTGGATCAAACCGTTGGGAAAAACC